>JAITBW010000133.1 GCA_031283385.1 Nitrososphaerota archaeon | reverse complement strand
TTCTAAGAATCTTAAGGCTGTGGCTGTTAGGGGTACTTGTGATGTGGGTGTTTTTAGGTCGGATGAGTTTTTTGGTTTGGTTAAGGATTTTCATGAGCGTATGAAGGGTCCTGCTGCTCAGAAGTATCGTACTTTGGGTTCGACTGAGAATCTTTCTTATCTTAATAATATGTGCTGTGTTCCAACACGTAATTATAACAATTCTTGTTTTGAGTCAGTAGAAAACATTAATAGTTCAGTGATTAATCAGCGCTTTGTTGTAAAGATCATTGGCTGTAATTCATGTGCTATGCGTTGTGAGCATGAAGTTTTGATTAAAGACGGCGCATACAAGGGCACTATGGCTCGTATTGAATATGATAGCTTATGGGCTCTTGGACCAAACTGTGGCGTTGATAAATTGAATTCTATAATTAAAGCTATTGAGCGCTGTAATTATTATGGTCTAGATTCTCAAAGCGCAGGTGGCATTGTCAGCTTTATTATGGATTGCTATGAAAAAGGTCTCCTTAAACAAGAAAAAATTGATGGCATAGACGCCACATTTGGCAATGCAAGCGCTTTGCTCTCAATTATCGATAAACTCGGTAAACGCGAAGGCAATATAGGCGCAACATTTGCTGACGGCGTTAAAATAGCTGCTGCTAAACTTGGCGGCGAGGCTGAACAGTTAGCTCAGCACGTTAAAGGCTTGGAAGTTACCGGCTATGACTTACGCGGTCTTAAAACTACTGCTCTAAGTTGTGCTGTATCTTTCCGCGGCGCTGATCATAGTCGCAGTGGCGCATTTACTATTGACATTAAAGGCAAAGTAGACCGTCTAAAAACTGACGCAGGTAGAGGTAAATTAGTAAAAGACCTTGAAGATCAATTTAACTTACTTGACTCTCTAATCATTTGCAAAAATGCTAAGGGAACTTTCTATAAAGAATCTGAAGAAATGGTAAAAATTTATAACGCTACAACTGGTCTTAACATTACCATACAAGACCTAGAGTTAGCTGGCGAACGCATTCAAACCCTTGCAAAACTTATCAATACACGCGAAGGCCTAACACGTAAAGATGACACACTCCCATGGAAAGTTATGAATCAACCAGTTACTGACGATGGACCATCAAAAGGCGCAGTTGTAACTAAAAACGAGCTAGACCTTATGCTTGATGACTACTATAAAGCCCGCGGCTATGACAAAAACGGTGTTCCAACAAAAGGTAAACTTGAAGAATTAGGCTTAACTGAATATTCCGATATAATTGGCAATAGCACAAAAGGGGTTTAACAGCATGGCTAAACTTCACGACCGAAAATTCATATCTGCTGACCCTGAAAAATGCGTAGGATGCCAAGTATGTGAATACGCCTGCTCATTTGGAAAAGAAAGAGTTTTTAACCCCACTAAATCACGCATTCGCGTAATACGTGAAAATCAAATAAACAACATAGCCGTTACCTGCAGACTCTGCGAAAGCCCCTCCTGCGTAGCCGCATGCCCAAGAAATGCACTCTCACAATCTGTAAACGGCAACATTATCATAGAAAAAGAAAACTGTACCGGCTGCGGATGGTGTATTGCCGCCTGCGACTATGGCGCAATGATGCTACACCCTGAAACAAAAACAGTATACAGCTGCGACCTCTGCAGATTCAGAACCGATGGACCACAATGCGTTAAATGGTGCCCAGAAGAAGCATTATCTGTCGTTACAAGCGACGTACTAGCCCAAAAAGCAAGACTTAGCGCAATTAAAAAACTGTTCCAAATACCCGGCGAAACTCAAAACAACCAACAAAAAGAAACATGCGAATAACTTCTTTTTTATATTTGCTATTTTATTAATTTAATTAAAAGTTTCCCAATTTGCCGGACTATAGAACACATTCAAACAGGGGTTTTCCTTGGTCGGCCCCTCGGCCTTTTAGGCCTATGCTCCGATGCAACTTTCTTTAGACGACCTCTCTTCTTGGGTGCAAGCTCCGGAGCGGGCACAGAGAGCCCCAAGGCCTCAAGCTCCTCAAAAACATTAACCAAAGTATGAACCCAATACCCATCATCCCTCAAAGGCGGCTCCGGCGCATCCCTCAACCGCCACGCAGAACAAAGATCATCCAACAACTCCCCATACGACATAGCAGACAACAAACCACTCGCCCTAGCCTTTCGAAGAATACGACACGTCACAATCATAGAGATAAAATTGATAAACTCCGACCCGATAAGCGAAAAGTCCCCCTGCACACAAGTTTTATCAAGGCACACATCGCTTTTGTAGCTAGAAAATACCAGTTCCAACAACCAACGGTCATCATAACAGAGATAAACCGTCTTTGCCGATAAATCCTGATCAGATTCAAAAACAATAACCCCAAACGTTTCTCTCTTCTGGGCATATTTAACAGGATCGAAGCTGTGATTTTTCTCCGCATTAGCCAAATATGTTGCATCTTCCACAGCCGCTCTTTTTGTGTCTTTAAACGAGTAAAGAAATCTACCGTTCGCTATGGCACATTTTTTACATACAACACGTGTGTCCATTAACCCTTCTAGAACCTCTTCAAAGACAAGCATAGCGTTGTCAGTAATGCGTTTATCGTTGCGTTTGATTGGTGTGAGGTAGTGTAGCTGGGGTCTTTCTTTGAGTAAGTCCTCGATTTTACTTGGCGGAAAGCCCTTATCCGCTACGATGATCCCCTTAGTTATATTGTTGTTGCGTATAAACGCTGGGTAGGAGCTTGCATCAATGCTATTGCCGGGAAAGATCTCTGCACATATCGGCTCCATCAACTCTATATCGTAGGCATATAGCACAGATACTTCTTTGTATCCTTTTATCTGCGCTTTGTAGGAGAATGCAGATAGATCGTTTACCGTGCTTGTGTCCTGCTTTAGCGTCCCATCGATTGCAATGTGGTGATCTTCCATGACTTTTTCTATGCGTTTTTGGTAGAATTGTCTGCGTTTGTTTCCATCTTGTCCTAGTCGCTGCAAAAATGTGGAGATGGTGTTTGGTGATAGAGCTGCTCCGGGATAGTCTACGCAAACAAAAGTGCGTTTGTAGTGTGTAAACATGCGATTGGCCGTGATGGAGGGTTTGATCACTCGTAGTGTCGCAATCGCCATTATTGCATAGGCATCTTGGGGTGGGTAGATGTTGAGGAGGTCGGAGAGTAGATCGTGTGTTAGTGATTTTACCAGTGCTGAGGCGCCGTAGGAGAGCATTTCGGGTTCGTTGGCAATCTTTTTAACGATTGGGACAAATTTGTTTTCGATGATGTGTCCGATGACGCGTCCGTTGTGTGGTTGGGGGTTTTTGCCTGGGACATACTTGGTACCGACTCTCTCGCGGATGGCGTATCGAAGCGATCCGTCTCTGCGGTTGTCATCGACGACTGTGTTTATTGGTCTTTTGACCTGGCGGATGCTTTCGGGAACGGGCATAATAATCCTCCATTATATAGTCCAGCTCATCATGTAACGGACTATATATTTGTGGTTATTAATAACCTTTTTGAAGAAAATTTTGGGGTAGAAGGCCTGTCTGCGATATCAGTAGTTCTTAAATCCCATGATTTTACACGGAACGTGAACAACAAGCGTGAAAAGCAACAAACAGTGTGATTTCAACAACATTCGATAGTCCGGCAAATTGGGAAACTTTTATTTAATATGCTTCTTTTCTACGGTAATGAAATAGAACTTTAATTGCGTGATACCTGCCTACTTTTCTTAACCTACAAATGTAGGCTAATCATTTCGAACAGGTTTTACTCACTACCTAAATCTCGCGAGAGAACGGCATAATAATACTCCATATAGAGTTATATAAATTGTTTGAAAATAGAATGTTTAACTAGATACGTTTTTAATTATCTATTTTTAGGGTGTCTGCGAGTTTTTAGAATCTGTTTTACCCACTATGTTAATATACTTTTTTACTTCCTATTAATTCTAAATTTGTGGATGGAACCAGTTTGCTCGGTTACGCAGGGAAAATATTGCATGTGAATTTAGCTACTTCGAGTGCTCGTGTGGAAAAGCTTGATGAAGTAACTGCTAAGAAATACATTGGCGGTATTGGTTTAGGCATGAAGCTTTACATGTCTAATTCAACTGCTGGTGTTGATCCTCTAAGTCCTGAAAACCCTTTTGTTTTAGCTGTTGGTCCTATTTCAGGTACAATGTTTCCGACAGGCGGTAGTGGTCACGCTTTTGTATCCAAGTCCCCAGAAACTAATCTAGTTGGAACTACCGTTAGTCGTGGTACTTTTGGTGCTGAGTTTAAACGTGCTGGTTATGATGCTCTTGTTATAACTGGTAAAGCTGAAAAGCCTTCTTATCTTTGGATAGACGATGACTCTGTACAGATACTTGATGCCTCTGCTCTTTGGGGAAAATCTTCTGAAGAGGCTGAAGATATTATAAAGTCCGAGATCGGCGATTTTTATGTGCGTGTTGCGTCTATTGGTGTTGCTGGTGAGCGGCTTTGTAGGGTGGCTTGTATTGTTAATGATAGGACTCGTGTTGCTGGTCGTACGGGTCTTGGGGCTGTTAT
>JAITBW010000002.1 GCA_031283385.1 Nitrososphaerota archaeon | reverse complement strand
TTACCGATTTAGCGGCTCGCTCAAAGAACATGCCCCGTACTTTATCGTGATTTTCAACATTTTGCGACCTTGTGAAAATCATTACACTAACATATCTCTCTATATGTGAAGACTCTCCTATTATTTAAAACCACATTTGAAACATCATACGAGTTAAAACTAAGACCACAATTTACAAACGCGTTATCAACAAATGTTGTATCTCTGGTCCAAAACTCTATAGCATTACCATTATTTGCATTAAATGTGTTCCCCGAAACAAACTGCTTATCACCCCGAAGAGAAATACACCACCATCGAGTCTCAAAATAATTATCAACAATCCGATTATTCGACGCTTCCGTATGAATACCCACCTCAATACCCGTGCCAAAGTTTACAATACGCGTATTTTTAACAGTAATATCACTTCCATAAATTACAATAGCTATACCATTATTTGCTCCACGAAGCGTTTTCTCATTACCATCAAAAATTACTCCATCACACTCTATAGAAATAAAATTTGATCCAACATCACTATACACCATATCAGACATAAGAGTATAGACATTACCATTCCGACTTAACCTATCCGTTCCTTCAACATCACCCTCAGGCGTAATCCTAACTATACCCCTAGGCAAATACTCCTCAATATCTACCGCATAACTAGAAACCAATACAAACCCTGACAACAAAATAAGAACCGACAACAAAAACCCCAAAACAACAAAAAACACATTCCTAACAACCATCATAATCCGCCACAAAAAAACATGCCAACACTACATATTAAATAATTCGCAAAAACACTAAATCGCCATCACAAAAAAATTAGTAACAAACGCAAAACAAAGAACTTTTTATTTTTCCATAACAATTAATTTTAGGAATCAACATGAAACAATTCATACTTACAACACAAGCAGGAAAGCGACTAATAGGCAAAGCCCTAGCAGTCAACCCAACAGTAGTAAACGCAGCAAAAAACAACACGTTAGCTATAATCGCTGGAACAACAAACGGATACATAGCCGAAGAACTGCTCAAAAACTTAAACATTACAGGTTTTTCAAGAAAACATTTCTTCAGAGGCCTAACCCTACCACCTAATCTACAGCTTTCTACAGAAGGACGACTAATAGACGAAAGCAAATTCCCCGGAGACGTAATAATCACTAAAGGCAAATGGCAAAAAGGAAAAACAATAAACGACATAGCAGATAGCCTAAAAGAAGGAGACGTCATCATCAAAGGCGCAAACGCCATTAACTTGGAACATAAACAAGCAGCAGTTCTAATTGGACACCCAAAAGCAGGAACAATAGGCATCACTATACCAGCAGTTGTTGGAAGAAGAGTAAAACTAATAATCGCCGTAGGACTCGAAAAACGCATCAACAACAATCTACACACTTTAGCAGAAAAAATAAACACCCCCGGAAATACCGGATACCGATTACTACCAATTCCCGGACAAATTTTCACAGAACTCGACGCAATCACACAATTAACCAACACAACAGCCGAATTAATTGCATCTGGTGGCACATGCGGAGCAGAAGGCGCGGTTTATCTTGCAATTTATGGTTCTAAAGAACAAGAAGAAAACGCTGAGAAACTTTTTAACCAAATAACTATGGAGCCAACGTTTGATTCAAACAAACTTTAACATCCATTAACAACTTTTTTCATTAATCACGTTGTTGTATTTTTTATGTTTGTTTTTTGTTTCTGCTTTTTACACTTTTTTATCCGTTTCTGCATTTATGGAGTAATTCATATATGCAACGACTTAATTGTTTAAATTTGTTGATATATACTTGTAAGAGGTTGTCTGTATGAGCATGAGTAGTAAATTCAAAATTGGTTTACGTTGTTTTCAAGCTCAAAAATTTTTAGTTTTTGTTTCTTTATTATCCATGATAGTTTTATTCTCTTCTTGTTTTGCTTCTACATTTAGTGGCGTTTCCTTTGTGTTTGGGGCTTCTGGTAATATGGTGGTTAGTAATGAGGTTGAACTTAGAAATGCCATTAATACGGCTATTGAGTCTACAGTTATTGCTCTTGACAATGATATTACGTTAACAGGTTCCACACTTACTATTCCTGCTGGCAAAGATATTACCTTAACGAGCAACCAAGTGAGCGGTTTTTTTGTGCCAATTTACAAGTTAGTTGGTGTTGACGGCGAGAGTGCTATCTCTGTTGATGACGGCGGTGTATTGAGGCTTGGTGGGATTATTGTTGTTCATAATGAAAATGAGTCTGGTCAAGGTGTGACTGTCAATTCCGGTGGTATGTTTATTATGTATGCTGGGGAAATTTCTGGTAACTGGGTTGGTATTGCACATGGTGGTGGCGGTGTACGTGTTTATGGTAACGGCATTTTTAATTTGTCTGGTGGTAAAATTTCTAATAATACAGCTACTGTTGGTGGTGGTGTGTATGTTGATGGGGCTTTCATTATGTCTGGTGGGGAAATTTCGGGGAATACCGCTGTTGCTGGTGGTGGTCTGTGGGTTAATAATGGCAACTTTACTTTGTCTGGTGGCGAAATTTCTGATAACAGTGTGTCGAACAATGGTGGTGGAGTGTACAACGCTTATGGTACCCTTAACTTGACTGGTGGCAAGATTTATAATAACACTGCCAAAAATGATGGGGGTGGGGTACACAATGCTTATGGAACACTTAACTTGTCTGATTGTACAATTTATGACAACACACCTTTAGATGTGTACCCCTCTGATAGTAGTGATTCAACGGGTGATAGCGGATTATCTAATGAGAATAATGGGTCTTCTAATGAGACTGATGAATCTCCCAATGTCGATAATGGGTCTTCTAATGGCACTGATGAATCTTCTACTGGTAACGGTTATAATTTGAGCACCAATGTTATCATTTGTATAGTTGTAGTGATTGTAGTGGTTGGGATTGTTGCTATTGCTTTGTACTTTTACTTCCAAAAGAAAGTTAGTTAGATAGAAGTAAAAAATGAGTAGACCTGTTGTGGGTCAAACCTACTGTGTTATCTTGTTGTTTTCTAACTTTTTAGTATATATTTCCTAGTGTAGCATGCGCTCTAAATTTTAATAAGAATAATGTCCTGTGTTTTTAGAAAATGGCAAATTCTTTGAGGTTTATGTTGCATTTTTTATTGTGAGTATACTTTGTGGGTGTTGATGCGTTGTAAATATATCTATGGTATAGCCATACCTGATAAGTCTAGTATTCTGAATTCTATGGTATAATTGTCTATGTTTCTGTTATTAGTTGCCATGTATATTTCTACTGTATCGGTTTCACCACAAAGTAAACACCATTGAGGGGCTCCTATCGGCGGAGACATAGAACCCACTATAGCACCTGATACATCATCTGCTGAAACTTGGGAAGAACCCTCATAAAGTGTAGCACACACAGCAAAATACACTCGTCCTGAATGATACGCATCTGAAATAATACCTAATTCCTGTAGTTCTTCTCTTGTATAATCACTTCTAATTGTAGCAGTTATAGCAAAACAGTCCTGTCCACCAAATGTGCCTCCAATCCATGGCATGTTTGCTGAATATACGCCATATGAGGCATTAGCTGAAACTAAAAACAGTTTAGACTCTCCATCTCTATACTCAAGATATCCTGCATTATTTAACTGTGCATTGCTTGGGACATTCTGCGGAGATGGTTGTGGGGTATTACTTGCTGATGGTTGTGACGTATCATTTTCTGTATTGTGTGAATTTCGAAAAGCATTAACAGCAAACAATGAAACAACGATTATCACTATTAACAGAACAGCAAAAATTACAATATTTCCTGTTTTTAGTTTTTTCATGTTTCATTCCTCTTGATTAATCAGTAATCGCAGTTGTACTTTAATTTATTGATGCTATTTGAGAGCATATTTTTGTTGGCTGTTTCAATCAGCAGACCAGAGTATGTTTACGGTATGGCAGCAATTTGATGCGGTTTTATATTTTTTAATATTGTAGTTAGTGTTGTGTTTTTGTCCAGTGTTCTGCTAGGGCGTTTAGGGCATCTTCGAATAGGTAGTTTTTTGGTGTTACGTCAACTTTTATGTTGAGTTCTTTTACTGCTTGTGCGGTTGTTGGTCCTATTGCTACGGTTGTTATTTTTTCTGATAATATTTTTTGTAGTTGTTCTATTGGTGTTTTTTCGGTGAGCATTTTAAAAATGTTTTTTGCGCTAAGTCCGCTACCGAAGAGAATTGCATCAATTCGACCGTTTACTAGGTCATTGTGGAATTTGTTTTTTAGGTCTTCGTTAATTGGTAGTCCTGACTCGTAGACGTGAATTTCTTGTACATCTGCGCCCATGTCTGTTAGTTGGTTATTTAATGTTGGAGCGGCACTTGTTGTTCTTGGGATTCTTATAACTTTGTCTTTTACGTCTTTATCCTTTAAGACTTCTAGGAGTCCTTCTGAGCTGTATTTTTCGGGAATTATGTCTACGTGTATGTTGTATGTTTCAAGTTCTTGAGCTGTTCTTGGACCAACGCCTATGACACATGTTTTTGCGAGTCCTCTGCGTAATGCGTCTATGTGGTTTATGTTTTTTGCAACTTCAAAGAGATGTTTTACCCCATTTGTGCTCATTAGTATAACGTAGTCTACAGTGCCTGCTTCTAGTTCAGTTATAAACCGTTTTACGTGTTCTGTATTATTTAGCGGCTTTATTTCTATAGCTGGCATATAGTAAGGTATACCGCCTTTAGCTCGGATAAGTTGCCCCGCTTCCTCTGCTTGACCTACTGGACGCGTTAAGGCGATAACTTTGTTTTTTAAGAGAGAGGCTGTTTGAACCATGCTAGTTTTCTTCCTAACTCTGCTACGTCTCCTATGAGAATAATTGAAGGCGGTTTAAAACTATCTTTTTTAGCTTTATCAATAATTGTTCCTAACGTTGCAATTATAGTGCGTTGCTGTGGAAGTGTTCCTGACTCAACCATGGCAACGGGCTTATCTGCTGTTATTCCGCCTTTAAGCATTTTACTTACAATACCCTCTAAGGACTCAACACCCATTAAAATAACCATAGTATCTACGGCATTGGCGATTTTTACCCAATCAACAGGTTTTTCCGCTTCTCCTGCACGATGACCCGTAATTATAGCTACTGAGGCAGCGTAATCTCTATGCGTTAAGGGTATACCTGCATACATAGGCGCCGCAACGCTACTGCTAATGCCCGGCACAACTTCAAAAGAGATACCTTCTGCAACTAACGCCTCAACTTCCTCACCACCTCTGCCAAAAATAAACGGGTCACCACCCTTCAAACGCACAACAACACCTCCCTCTTTTGCCTTCTTTACAATTAACTCTGTAATTTGATCCTGAGGCACCTCATGCAAACCCGTCCGCTTACCAACAAATACCCGCTCAGCTGCAGCTGGAGCCATACTTAATACTTCATCACTAACTCCTAAACGGTCATAAATAACAACATCTGCAGACTTTATTGCCTCAACTGCCTTAACAGTTAACAATTTAGGATCACCCGGACCTGCACCTACAAGATAAACTTTACCATACACCATACTTTTCACGCCACTCTCTTTCAATGTCTTCTGCACCCTGCAGTATTAACTCTTCGCCCACTTTATAACCCAACTCTTCCGCTTGAGAAAGAGTTCCGCTTGCAGATGCACAAATCTTTTTACGCTCATTAAGAGAATAAACTGAACCATAAACAGTTAACATGTCCCCTATCACCCGTCCAACAGCACCAATAGGCACACGACAACCTCCTGCAAGCTTTAAAACTAGACATCGCTCAGCTGTAATTTCAGCACGCGTAACTCTATCTTCAACTGACTGCAAAACATCAATTAACTCCGTGTTACCCTCTTTAGCCACTATAGCAATAGCTCCCTGACCCGCTGCAGATGGAAAATTTTCCAACGATAAACGCTGAGTCCTCAAATCTGTTATATTCATCCGCTCAAGCCCCGCCTCCGCAATTACAACACCCGATATTTCACCTTTCTGCACTTTACCAATTCTCGTATCCACATTACCACGTATAGGCTCCACTTCTAAATCAGATCGAACATACTTAATCTCAGCTAACCGTCTCAAACTACCCGTGCCAACAACGGCTCCTTTCGGCAAATCCTCAAGTTTTATGCCATTAGAAATAAAAACGTCACATGGCGAGTCACGTTTAGGAACAGCAGCAAGAACTGTACCTGTTTGCTGCTCTACAATAGGCACATCTTTTAAACTATGAACAGCAAAATCAATCTCACCAGATGCAACCTCCTGATCAATCTCACGCTCAAAAATACCCTTAGCATCAATACTAAAAAGCGGCTTACCATGCTCCCTATCACCTTCAGTCTTAATTACCTTAAGCTTAAAGCCAACCTCCGGATGCACCTGCCGAATTTGCTCTAACGTACGACCCGTCTGAGCTAAAGCAAGCTTACTACCCCTTGTACCTACTGTATACACAACAACCATTATGACTTTCTCTCCATAGATGCTGCCGCTAAGGCCTTATCAAAAGCTTCAATAGTATACTCTATATCCTCAGGCAAATGAGCTGTTGAGGCAAAACATGTTTCAAATTGCGAAGGAGGAATAAACACTCCTTGCTTAAGAAGCTCATTAAAATATGCATTAAACATTTTCACATTAGACAATTTTGCACAAGCATAATCCGTAACTACACTATCAGTGAAAAAAATCTGATACAACGAGGCTATATTATACACCTGCACAGGCAACTTGTAATCCTTAGACAAATCCACTAACGCCCTGCTAAGCTCTTGAGCAACTCTTTCCAAACGCGGATAAATTTCGCCCTTCCTCTGCACTAAAATATTAAGCACAGCATAACCCGCAACCGCAGAAACAGGATTACCACTAAACGTCCCCGCTTGATAAACCCCGCCAACTGGCGATATATGCTGCATAATCTCCGCCTTGCCACCAAAAGCTGCAACTGAAAAACCGCCACCAAGCACTTTACCAAGCGTCGCCATATCAGGCTTAACATCAAAATACTCCTGAGCACCACCTAACGCAAGACGAAAACCAGTTATAATCTCATCAAAAATAAGCACAACACCGTATTTACTAGTCAATTTACGCAAACTAACTAGATAGTCAGGCTTTGGCAATATTAAACCAACATTTGCAAGAACAGGCTCAACAATCACCGCTGCTATATCATTACCTTCCCGCTCCAACACCTCTTCCACAGCGGCAACATCATTATAGGGCACAACAATAGTGTTCTTTGTAGTATCCTCTGGAACACCCAACGAGTTAGGCGTACCAAAAGTCGCCGCACCTGAACCGGCTTTAACTAACACATTATCATGCGAACCATGGAAGCAGCCTTCAAATTTTACAATCTTTTTACGACCCGTATACCCCCTTACTGCACGTATGGCATGCATTGTAGCTTCTGTTCCTGTATTAACAAGCCGCATCATTTCCATACATGGAGATACTTTCTGAATTAACTCTGCAAACTTTACTTCTTGCTCAGTTGGAACACCGTAAAGAGTACCTTTTGACAGTTGCGCTCTAACAGCCTCCACAACCTCGGGGTAAGCATGACCAAACAGCATGGCACCATAAGCATTACAGTAGTCAATGTAGACCTTACCGTCGACATCAAACAGTTTAGAACCCTCCGCACGTTCAACAAAGAAAGGGTATGGCAAAAACGCTCGAACAGGACTATTTACGCCTCCCGGCAAAACCTTTTTTGCTCTCTCAAAAAACATCTGTGAATTGCTTATACTTTCATTCAAGTTACTTCAACCAATCTTTTACATTTTTAGCATGATACGTAATAATTAAGTCAGCACCTGCACGTTTAATACCTGTTAAAACCTCATTTACAGCACTTGCCTCATCTATCCAACCATTTAAAGCAGCTGCTTTAACCATAGAATACTCACCACTCACATTATACGCAACTATAGGCACATCGAAACTGGATTTTGCAAGACTTATAATATCCAAATACGCCAACGCAGGCTTTACCATTAACATGTCAGCACCCTCATTTATGTCAAGCTCCATTTCCCGCAACGCCTCATGAACACTACCCTGACTCATCTGATAACTCTTACGATTACCAAACTTTGGCGTAGACTCAGCAGCATCACGAAACGGCCCATAAAACGCTGAGGCATATTTAGCAGAGTAAGCTAAAATAGGCGTCTGCTCAAAATCTGCATCATCTAAAAACTCGCGTATCGCAAGAACTTGTCCATCCATCATTGCTGAAGGAGCAACTATGTCAACACCCGCTTCAACTTGACTTACAGCAGTTTTACCTAACAATTCAAGAGTCTCATCATTTTGAACGGCACCTTCCTTATCAATTACCCCACAATGACCATGATCTGTATACTCACATAAACAAACATCACCAATTATGACTAGATCCTCTTTAAATTGAGACCTAAGCTTTTTTGCCGCCTTCTGAACAACACCATTTCTAGCATACGCACCTGAACCTACTTCATCCTTTTTAGCAGGAACACCAAACAAAAGCACACCCCTCACACCCTGCTCCAGCGCCACTTTTCCTTCATCTACAACTCTATCAAGCGGATAACGGAAATAACCCGGCATCGTTACAATAGGCACAGGCTCTGTTATAGTTTCATCAACAAAAATAGGGTAAATTAGACTGCTTGGTTGAACTTGACTTTGATCTAACATTGTTCGCAGTGCTTCTGTCCTGCGAAGCCTCCTCATACGTACATTTGGAAAACTCATTATCCCATAACCTCACTATTTTTCACAATTTTGAGGGCTAACTCTTTAGCCACACAAATGTTACCTTCCCTTAATGCTTGTTTTACATCCACATTATTAAGTATCTCTTTTAAAAACTTACTACGAACGCGCTGATCAGAAATGCTACTTTTAAACAATCCACGCAAATATGCCTGCAACTCTATTTCTAACAAATCCTCCAACGTTACAAGCTCTTCAATCCTCTGCCGCAAACTCATAGCCACCGCCGGACTCTTGCCACCCGTAGACACAGCAATCCTAACATCACCCCCAACACGCGCAACAGCCGGAAAAACAAAATCACACAAAAACGGATCCGTCACACTATACACTATACAACCAACAACTCTTGCAGCCTCTACAAGCTGCCTATTTAATTCTACATCATCTGTAACAGCTAACAACATATCTGGCTTGGGATCTAACTGGTCAACAAACTTTTTCGCATCAACAATCCGATACTGCTTTAAAATTATCTTCCCCTGCTCTGCAATACCTCTTATACCCACAGAAAACTCGTTACTAACAACAGTTATCTCCGCAGAGCTACCAAGAAAATTTTGAATCTTACGATAACCCTCCGCACCCCCACCTACGACAACAACCTTTTTCCCGTCCACCCTAAAATCTATAAACAATCAAGTCACACTCTACTAATAGAAAAATTATCAGGATAATTCATTAAAAGTTTTTTGAATTTCTCAACAAACGCTACATAATCTACACTGTTCAAAACAGGTGCCTTTGCCAACTTTACAAGCTGATCAAGATTTATATAACGCTCAACAACAGCTAACGCTCGAACTCCAAACTCGTTATAACAAATTTCTACTTCCGGAATCATACCTCGCTGCTCAAATTTCATACTAGGCACAACACCTAAAAGTTGAACACCCACATTTTCAAACGCCCGCCTTATAACCTGATTATCCTCATCCGTAAGATAACTAGTACTCATCTTGTTAAGAATTACACCCACAGGATTAACCCCTAACAACTTTAACATGCTAATATAATTCAAAACATTAACTAAACCACCTTCAACACCTTCCTTATCACAGGTAACAATTACAATAACAGACGCCCCCAAAGACGCCGCCACCTCCAAAGTCGACGCCGGACGAGACACTTTACTATTCAACAACCCCGTAAAAGCACTCATAGCACCCTCAACAAAAAGAAAATCATGCACACCACAAGCCTGCGAAACAGCCTCCCCCATAGGCATCCAACCACTATCACCAATTTTAATCGAAGAATAACCCTTCATAGACCCTTTAACTAAGTAAAGCGACGACACAGAATCACGCACATCCCCACCCAACTTAATTAACCCAACATTATACCCCCTCTTCCTCAACACCCCCGCCATACCCGTAACAAGAAACGTCTTACCCGAACCACTACCTAAAGCAGTAACTAACACCATAACAGACGGAGACTTTTTAGCCACAACAGCAGGACAAATACTAGTATCAATCCCCACCTCACCCTTCATCTCCAACACCAATTTAGCATTAACTCTACGAATTTCCTGAAGCTCCACCTGACTTATATCAAGCGACTTAACGAGACTCTCTACAAGCATAGGATTACTATCCAATAACGCATGCACAAAAACACCTACAACATTACCCTCCCTATTAGCAACACCAGAAACCAAATCCTGAGGCGCTCTACGATAATTCACACGTTGAATATGCGAAACAAGCACACTTCTAGAACTACCACACAAAGACACTTTACCATACGTATGACAATGAAAACCAGAAACCTCCCCCCCAACATCATCACTAAGAAAACTCTTACCCACAATATGCGCACTAACCCGATCAGTACACACAAGCGGCTGAACTTCAACATCAATTAAACCCAAACCATCCCTAACAATAGGAACAGCAGACAACCGCCCAACATCCGTCCGATTCGCAAGCACCTGAAAACCTGAACAAATACCTAAAACAAACTTCCCAGACTCAGCCATCTTTATTATTTCCCGTGAAACAACTGAGTTAACACTTTGAGACTCAATTAAACTGCCGCCTGGAATAATCAGCATATCCAAAACATCGCTAGCTGGTTTTCCGTCTACCTGTCCATCTTTACATACCAAGTCCGTTGGCAAGTTTCCGAAGTCTTCAAAGCACGGTAAAGCACCAGGGAGGTACATTAAACCTATTCTTCGTCGAATTGGCACAAAAAACTCTCCAGCGTTAATTTACGGAAGGCTTATATTTAAAGTCGCATGGTTTATCCATCCATGCGTTCCTCTACGAAAACGGATCACGTAGTTAATGTACGTATCACTCACAAAACTGCTCGCGTTCCTCTAATGGAAGCGGTAGTGTTCAAAGACAAAGAACAAGCGTTAGCTGAATTACACGCCATGGAAAACGTTACGGAATGCCTAATTCTGCAAACTTGCAATCGTATTGAGTTATATCTTGTATGCGAAGAAAGCGAAAAAACATTAGAAGCTGCTAAACAATACTTAGCAAATCGAGCAGCATTACATTATGAAGAAGCTTTTGTGGCTATAGAGACTGCACTTAACTATGACGCGTATAGACACCTGTTGAAAATAACTGCAGGTTTAGAGTCAATGATTATTGGTGAAGAACAGATCCTTAATCAAGTTTGGGATGCATATTTAGAAGCTGAAAAAGCCAAATGTACAGATTCAATTCTTAAGCATTTGTTTAATCGTGCAATGACTGTTGGACGAAGAATTAGAGATGTTACAGGTATTAACAAAGGTGCTGTTTCCGTTGGTTCAGCAGCAGTAGAACTAGCAGCAACTTTACTGAATAATTTGGAAAATAAAAAAATTCTTGTTATGGGTGCTGGCGAAATTGGCACATTAGTTGCTAAGGCTTTAGCTAGGCGTTGTTTAAGTCCTATTTTTATTGCTAATCGTACATATGATCGTGCGGTTACGTTAGCTGCGGATTTAGCGGGGCAGGCTGTAAAATTTGATATGTTTCAAGAGATTCTTGTAGATGCGGATGTAGTTATCTGTGCTACGTCTGCGCCGCATATTTTGTTATCTAAAGATATTGTTTCTCGTAGTATGCAGCAGCGTGTAAATCAAAATGATTTAATTATTATTGACATTTCTAATCCGCGTAATGTTGAAAAAACTGTTGAAGAAATTTTAAGAGTGAATCTTTATACTATTGATGATTTGCAGCTTATTGCCGAGAAAAACTTGGCTGAGCGTCAGAAATGTGTTGAAACCGCTTGTCATATGATTGATGACGAATTAGTTATTCTTGGTGATGACTTAAAGAAACTCTCTGTGCGGTTAATTATTTCCTCATTGTTATCTAACGCAGAGCAGATACGGCAGGTTGAGTTAGCTAAAGCTATTGAAATGTTAGGCGATGTTGACGATAAAACGCGTAAAGTTATTGAAGATTTAACAAGTATCCTTCTTAAGCAAACATTTTTACCCGTCATTGAGAATTTGCGTGTAGCGGCTAGTAATGATGATAAGGAATTGATAGATACTGCAATAAAATTGTTTGATAAAGTAGGAAAAAATGGGGTTGACCTTAAAAATGTTTGACAATAATATTGGTTTAATTCTAATTGGGCATGGTAGTAAATTACCTCATAATCGTGAAAATCTAGAGAATTTAGCTGCGATAATTCGTAGTAATGGTAAATTCAAAATAGTTGATATTGCCTTTATGGTGCGTGATACTCCAACTGTTAATGAGGCAGTTGACATGGTTGTTGGTAGAGGGGTATCGAAAATTGTGTTAATTCCAGCGTTTCTTGCGGCAGGTGTTCATACAACTGAGGACATTCCTGGTCTTATTGGTGTAAAAGAAAGAGAGCCTCAGTTAAAGGCTAAGGGTGTTGAGTTATTGTATGGTGAGCCAATAGGTAGTGATGGGCGTATTGCTGATATTTTGGAAGAAAAAGCTTTCAAAGCGTTAGGTCATGAAGTAAAAAGAGATAGTGAAATTTTGGATGCTTACTCTGTTTCTGCATCAGGTAAAATAGTGGATAAAAGTATGATGCTTATTCGCCAAGCTATTGGTGATGATTTAGCGAAACTGCCTGAGGATAAAATTTCTATAGTTGAGCGTGTTGTTCACACAACTGCGGATCCTGAATTTGCTAAACTTTTAACAATTAGCGATGACGCTGTTAAGGCTGGTGTAGCTGCTATTAAAGCCGGCGCAAAAGTTGTAACTGATGTTAAAATGGTGAAAGCGGGAATAAATGATGCCCGGCTAAAAAAATTTGGCAGCTCTATTTATACATACATGAATGATGAGCGCGCTATGACCCTTGCCAAACAGGAGGGTCTAACCCGTTCCGCAGCTGCTATGCGTTTAGCTATAAAAGACGGCTTAGATGGCGCAATTATTCTTATAGGTAATGCTCCAACGGCAGCATTTGAATTAGTTGAGCACATTGAAGCAGGCAAAGTTAAACCTGCCTTAATAGTTGCTGTTCCCGTTGGCTTTGTAGGCGCAGCAGAGTCTAAAGAGGCAGTCGAAAAACTATCAATACCACACGTTATAACTCGTGGCAGAAGAGGCGGCAGCACTATTGCTGTTGCCATTTTCAATGCCCTGCTCACTCTTGCTGAGGGTAAACTTTACGGTTAAAGGTGACCAAAATGGTAAGGTTCCTAAAATATGGTATAACAACAGGTGCAACTGCTGCAGCGGCTGCAAAAGCGGCGACAATAGCGGCTCTTAAAGAACCGGTATCATGTGTAGTTATTCCCACGCCTATTGGTTTACGTTTTGAAATTGCTGTATTGTCTAGTAGAAAGCTCTCTTTAGATTCTGCGGAGGCAATTGTTGTAAAGGATGCTGGGCAGGATATAGATGCTACTGATAAAATGGAAATTGTAGCGTCTGTTAAAATTGTTGATGACGAAAAAATTGTTGTAACTAGCGGTGTGGGTGTGGGTGTGGTTACTAAGCCTGGTTTACAGGTTCCCATTGGTGAGGGCGCGATTAATCCTGTTCCAAAAATGATGATAATTGACGCTGTAAAAGAAGTTCTTCCTAAGGGCAAAGGTGCAGAAATAACTATTAGCGCACCTGATGGTGCAAATATTGCTAAAAAAACGACAAATGCTAAATTGGGTGTTAAAGGCGGCGTTTCTATTCTTGGAACAACAGGTGTTGTAAAGCCTTTATCTCTTGAGGCATGTAGACGTTCTCTGGTGCCACAAATTGATGTTGCACTCGCTCGTGGTTATAAACGGCTAGTTTTTGTGCCCGGTAACATAGGTGAGAAAATTGCTAAAGAAATATTTCAAGTTCCTGAAGACGCTATCATCCAAACAGGTGACTTTGTAGGTTACATGTTGGATAAAGCAGTTGAAAGAAATGTTAAAGAGATAATATTCATAGGACATTCTGGTAAAATAGTTAAATTAGCCGCAAACGTTTTCAACACTCACCATAAAGTTGGCGATGCACGCAATGAAGTTATAGCATCATACGCAGGAGCCGTCGGGGTTTCTACTCAAATAATTAATCAGTTATTGTTAGCTAACACATCTGATGAGGCTTCAAAGATTTTGTGTCAAACTGGTTTTTTGGAGAAAACTTATGATAGGATTGCTATGCGTGTTAATCAGCGTGTAAGTGATAGAGTGGACAATAAACTGGCGATAAGTATAGTTATCGTTGCTATGGATGGTACAGTTTTAGGTATGGATAAAAACGCTAAGGAGAACAAGCCGTGGTTAAACTTAACATAGTAGGTGTTGGACCTGGTAGTGCAGAATATGTTACTCCCCTTGCGCATAGACTAGTTTCTGAGGCTCAGGTAATAATAGGTGCTAAACGAAGTCTTGACTTGTTTGGCGGCGATATTTCTGGTAAGTCTCATGTGTTAACCGCTAAAAACCTCAATGATCTGCTTAAATACGCCGTTGAGGCAGCTAAAGAAGGTAAACATGTTGTTGTATTATCGACTGGTGATCCGGGTTTTTCAGGTTTATTAAAATCTGTTTTAAATACTAAACTAGTAACGTCTGATGATCTTAATGTAATTCCGGGTGTAAGTGCTGTTCAAGCCTGTGCTGCTAAGCTTGGCTTGTGTTGGGATGAGCTTTGTTTGTTTACTTTTCATCAAGGTAACGTAAGTGATGTGAGAAAAACAGAGTTAACCGCTTGTTTGAAAGCTGGTAGAAGTGTATTGCTTTTTCCTGATGCGAAGAATTTTTTGCCAAAAGATATAGCTACTTATCTTATTAACTCTGGATTTGATCCAAATATGTCTGTTTTTATTTGTGAAAATTTGACTTTGGATAATGAGCGGATTGTTAAGAGTAGTTTAATGGGTGTTTCAACGATTGATTTTGCCGCTTTATGTGTGATGGTTATTAGAGTAAAACGTGAGGATGATGATGTATAATGGAAAATATTTGGTGTTATAAGACTCCTGGTGTGCCTGATGAGTATTTTTTTGTAGATGAAAATGTGCCGGGTCCAACTAAGGAGGAAGTGCGTGTTTTAACAATTTCCAAAAGTCGCTTAAATGAAGGCGATGTTGTTATTGATGTTGGCTGTGGTACTGGTGGTTTAACCGTTGAGGCTGCTCTGCAAGTTGGTGTTCATGGAAAAGTTTATGCTTTTGATGATGATGTTGCTGCGGTGGCTTTAACTCAGCGTAATGTTGAAAAGTTTGGTGTTAACGATAGGGTTGTTGTTAAGCTGGGTAATGTTCCTGAGTGTTTGTCAGGTTTTCCTGTTGTAGACGCTGTGCTAGTGGGGGGTACTGCGAATTTGCGAAAAATTCTCGGTGCTGTTCAGACAAGGCTTAAGCTGGGTGGGCGAGTTGTTGTTAATGCTATTCTTTTGGAAACAGCTGTTGTTGCGGTTGATGAGCTTAGAGCTTTAGGTTTTGAAAATATTGATGTTACGCATGTTTCAGTGTCGAAGGGGAAACAAATTAAAAGTGGTACTATGATGTTAGCAAGGAATCCTATTACAATTGTTTCGGCGTTAAAAAGTTTAGGTGGCATGTAATTTGGCAGGTAAATTTATTGGAATTGGTGTGGGTCCGGGTGATCCTGAGTTAATTACTCTTAAAGCTGTAAAGGCTCTGCAGACGGCAGATATAATTTGTATCCCAAAAGCTGATGTTGATAAGCCTAGCCTTGCGGTAACTATGATTAAGCCTGTTCTTGCTGATCGTAAAGTTAAGCCTGAAATGCTTGAACTTATTTTTCCTATGACTAAGGATGATATTAGTAATCAAGAACTTTGGGATAAAAACGCTGACGTTATTGCTCAAAAAGTAAACAGCGGCAAAGCAGTAGTTTTCATAACCCTTGGCGATCCCATGTTTTATAGCACCTTTATCTACCTCTATCAAAGCCTGCAAACGGGACATCCAAATGTAGAGCTTGAAATTATTCCCGGCATTAGCGCTTTTAATGCCTGTGCAACAAGTGCAAAAATTCCTATAGCAGAAAAAGATGAACTTGTAACTGTTATCCCATCCGATCTTAATGAAAAATTAGTTGAAGAAGCCGCTAAATATTCTGATAATCTAGTTTTTATAAAATGTGCTTACCGCCTAAAAGAGTTAATTCCAACTCTAAAGCGATCTGGATTTAAAAAAAACAGTACCATAGCAATTATTCGCCGTTGTAGTATGCCAAATGAAACTGTAACTGTAGGCAGACTCTGCGATATGTTAAACTGGGATATTAGTGAGGATTACTTTACAATAGCTATTGTTAAGAAAAACTGTTTCATAAATAACAGTAAAGGGGCTGTAGTATAATGATGATGAATAAAGTTGTGATAATTGGGGCTGGTTCAGGTGATCCTGAGTTAATTACTTTAAAAGGTAAGCGTTATCTTGAACAAGCAGATATTGTAGTCTATACGGGTTCTCTTCTAAATCCAGAGTACTTAAAATATGCTAAATCGACCGCCAAGCTTTATGATAGTGCAAAAATGGGGTTGCCTGAAATGCTAAAAGTTATGGTTAAGGGCATTAAGGCAGATAAAAATGTGGTTCGTCTGCATGATGGTGATCCGAGTTTTTATGGTGCAATTCAAGAGTTAATGGATGGTCTTGATAAAGAGGGTATAGAATATTTCCGTATTCCCGGCATAAGCTGCTTATTGGGTGGTGCGGCGGCGTTAAATAGAGAATTGACTTTGCCTAATATTTCTCAGACAGTTATAATTACTCGTCCTGAAGGTAGAACTCCTGTTCCTGAGGCTGAAAGCATAAGCAAATTGGCGCAGCATCAGGCAACTATGGTAATTTTCCTAGGTACACCCCATATAGCAAAAGTTATGGTTGAGCTGCAAAAAGGCGGTTACTCTAAGGATACTCCTGTATCTGTTGTGTATAAAGCTACGTGGCCGGAGCAAAAAATTGTTAAGGGTACTATTGATGATATTGTAGAGAAAGTGCACGCTGAGGGTATTACGGAGACTGCGTTGATTTTTGTAGGCAAAGTTTTCGATCCAAAAGCTTATGACTTGTCAAAACTATATGATCCAACATTTACCACGGGTTTTCGTAAAGGTGCAGACCCTTAATGTTCTCTAAGGGTGGTGTAGCTGTTGTTGCTATAACACGGCGTGGTGTAGAGACAGCCTTAAACATAAAGCGTGCTCTTGACGCTGAGGGTTTAAAAGTTTCTGTTTTTGCTCCTAAAAAATACATCCAACCTGAGGTCTGTGAGTTAGAAGGAAAATTTGGCGATTTTATAAAAGAAAATTACTGTAAATTGGATGCTATCGTCGCGGTTATGGCAACGGGCATAATAATTCGTGCTATCGCCCCATTTATTGAAAGTAAACTTTCTGATCCTGCCATAATAGGCGTAGATACCACTGGACAATTTGCTATAAGTCTACTCTCTGGCCATTATGGAGGAGCTAATGATTTAACTAAAATAATCTCTAAGGGCATAGGAGCCACTCCTGTTATTACCACGGCATCTGACTCTATGGGCAAACAAGGCGTTGATGAACTCGCTAAAATGTTACATTTAACTATTGAAAACCCAGAAAGCCTAACACCCGTTAACGCTGCTATCGTTAATGATGACTCTATTGCGCTAATTTTAGTAGGAGACATAAAAATTCCTACAGAAAAAATTAAAGGCTTTGAAATTAAACAAGCCAACAGCTGTGAGGAAGCCGTAAAAATTGTTAACAACTACTATGACGCAGGAGCCATTGTAACTAGAACACAAATGAAGCCTGTTACTTATGGTAAACCAATTACTGTACTTAGGGCAAGAAGCATTGTTGTAGGCTTAGGCTGTCGTAAAGACTCAACATGTGAGCATTTAGTTGAAGCTATACATGCAGCTTTGAAAACAGCCGGGTTACCTGCAGGGCGAGTTGACAGGTTTGCAAGTGTAGACATTAAACGTGACTCTGCAGCAATGCATAATGCCGCTAAAATGTTTAATGTACCACTTGAATTTTTAAGTGTCGAAACATTACATAATCTAAGTTATCCAGATTTATCACCAGACTCAAAACTGGTTCAAGAAAAAATTGGTATAGGAGGAGTTTGCGAACGAGCAGCATTAATAGTAGCGGGAGAGAATTCAAAATTAATACTCAAAAAAACCAAACTAAACGCGACAACAGTAGCAATAGCCGAGGGCAAATAAACGTAGTCGGCATAGGCCCCGGCAATCCTGAACATATGACCCCAAAAGTACGCATAGCCATAGAAGAAGCTGACGTAATAGTAGGCTATGGCACATACATAAAACTAATTCAAAACATCATCCGCAAAGATGCCGAAATCATTTCCGGAACCATGGGCAAAGAAGTAGAAAGAGCAAAAATCGCCGTCAAAAAAGCTAACGAAAACAACAAAGTCGTCATGGTTAGCAGCGGAGACCCAGGCGTCTACGGCATGGCAGGCATCGTACTAGAAGTCGCAGCACAAGAAAAAACAACTATACCAATAGACATACTTCCCGGCATAACAGCTGCCTCAGCTGCCTCAGCTATACTAGGTGCACCCCTAATTAGTGACTTCGCAGTAATTAGCTTAAGCGATCTTTTAACTCCGTTGGGAAAAATAGAAAAAAGACTAGAATTAGCTTCTCAAGCAGACATGTCTATTGTGCTCTACAATCCACAAAGCCAAGGCAGAATTGAACCCTTAATTAAAGCCTATGAAATTATGACGCGGTACATACAACCTGATACGCCTGTTGGTATAGTTAGGCAAGCAGATCGAGTGGGTCAAACAGCGAAAATTACGACACTAAAAAACCTGCTAAACGAAGAAATCGACATGGTAACAACGATAGTCATAGGCAACACTGCAACTAAACTTGTTAACGGAAAAATGGTAACAGTAAGAGGATATGACATCACAAAATAAAAAATCGTTTTTCTTTTTTAAAATAATAATAAAAAAAGTATTGTTTTCTAAATAATCAAAAATGGCAGACAATACAAAAAAAGCAAACCAAGGCTGGAAACTACACACCATACCAGAAGAATAAAACAAAAAACAAACACACCCCTTTTACGAATAAAAACTACCAAATACCCAACAACAAATACACCTCATAGAGAAAAATACGCTTTGAAAAATACAACATATTTACTCATCTTACAATAGCAACGATATTCTGTATCTATATCTCATATTTTTATAGGAATATATTTAGATAAGCACACATACACACTAAACAGAAGGCGGCTACATGACAAACTCCTCTACAAACACTACTTTTACTACAGCAAATGCCTTAAAGTGCAACATCAAAGAATCTATCACCAGTCGCAGACCCACTTTAGCCAAAACCAATTTTTCATCTACACCAACCAAAATAACAGCTCCAGATGCTATATGTACAAGTTTGCCTTCGCACAAAAAATTAAATAACGGAGTAAAAGGGTAAGTATGACAAGTATATTTGAGGATGGTTTTGAATCAGGCAATTTTAACAATTGGACAACAGTTAACGCTGCGACGGGAACATCTATTTCAGTGTCATCACTTTGGGCACGACAAGGCACAAATAGTGCCCTATTTAACAACAACGGACTAAACAACGTTATCATGTATCTGCAAAAGTCAATACCTGATACAGATGAGGTGTATCTGCGGTTTTACTTTAAAGCAACCGCTTTAACAATCGACCCCACTGGATACATACTTTTAGCAGGTTTGCAATCAGTTTCAGGCCTTAACGGTCAACTTAGAATAAAACCCCAAAGCGGCAACAACTATCTACAGTTAGATTATTATGTTGGTGGTACTTTGACTCAAAAGTTGAGTTCTACGCAGATTTTAGTTGATACAGTATACTGTGTAGAGTTGTATTTTAAGCGTGGAGCGAGCGATGGTGAGTTGCGGGTTTATTTAAATGGTGCTGAGGTGGTTGATTTAGCATCTACAGGTCTTGCTCTTAATAGTGCAACTAATAGTGTGTTGTTGGGTTCTGATTGGGCTAATTATCCTGGTGCAAATAATTTTTTGATTTTTTATGATAGTGTGGTTGTTTCAGATAGCTACATTGGTCCAATACCCGAAGGCGGAGGTGGTGGAGATGGGTTTGATGGTGGTACAATTAATAGTTCTTTGGTGATTAATTGCAAGTTTCCATATCTTGCTGATCAGCCTGCGATTAATAGTTGGATAACATCTGCACCCATAACCCCCTCAAACTATAGTGCATACCTAAGATTCACTAACGTAAATAGTCCTCAGCACTCAACCGACATATACGGTATCACCTTCAAAGATGACACCAATACTGATGTTCCTGCTATTGGTGTAAATGATAGTTTGCTTGTGCGTAAGAATCTATTTGCTCAAGGGTACATACGTACTGCTAAAAGCATTTTACGACTTGAAAAATCAACACCCTACACACCACCCAACGCTGGAGCATCTGGCAATGTAAATCTCGGCAAGGCAAATTGGCCATTTGATGAAATATTTGCAACATATGGCCATATTGGCGATTTAGAAGTACCTTCTGAACTAAAGACAGATTACATTAAAAGTTTAACAAACGTAGACATGACCATTAAACCTTGGACTGGGAAAAAAATCAAACTTGATGGCGATGTACAAATCACAGGCACTCTAACAGGAGGCGCAGCTACTCCCGACTGGTACAACGTACCCTTCATACACTTAAAAGGCAACATGTACCTTGACGCTGTCGCAACCACACCATCAGACCCCAAACAATTTATTGAAATTCTCAGTAATCCATTCGATTTTACAAACTGGGACGAGATTCTTGATTTCATGCGACAGTACGATAGCGGAAGCTTGACTTTTGATACCCCTGACAGCGCAGCCATCAAATTTAAAAGTAACATACCGGGTCTGCTCGGTCACGCCTTAACAGTAAGTCTGTTTCAAGTTAATATGGATACAAGCAATGATCCAAAAGATGCGGGTACAGCTGTATGCTGTAGCCACAGCTTTTTAGTCCGAAAAGATTTATTCGTTAACGGAAAGTTGACAAGTATTGAAGGTGAAGTGATACTACATTCAGGGACGTATAATAATCAACACATGCGTGAATGGGGTACCGATCGAAGAAATCCACAAAATCTATCACAACCCTACAAATCTTACAGGCCAATCATACAAGCTGCTAACTGGACAGACGCAGATGCACAAGCAATAGATTTTATTGGGCCACTTAAACTACAAGTTGGTAACGTTTATGCACACGAATACGTTCCCATCTACACTGGTGGAGTATACACTAGTTGGTTGCAAAAACTGCCTGGTACAAGCGGAATAGGTATAATGAGTACTCTATTAGATGTTACTGGTAGTTCTGGTAATAGTGGTGATGTGTTAACAAGTACTGGCGACGGAGCACCAACTTGGCAAGCAGTCAGTGGTGGTGGCACTGGTGGAGTACAAAAAGGTACTGCAACAACTAATGCCACAACAGGTCAAGTAACTGTTCCTCTTACAACGGCGCTTCCATCAGGTACGCTGCCCATTGTCACATGTACACCGATTGACTCAACAGGACGTACAATAAGTCTAGTTATTACTAATCGCACTAACACAAACTTTACTGTACGCGCATCTATTGCTGACTCCGTTAATCATCAACATAAAATTGGCCACGCATATGCAACAGTTGCAAACCCAATATCAATAGCTTCTGAGAATAACCATGTACACACTTATGCTGCATACACAGACTATCAAGATGTTAATCACAACCACAGCATCGCTAGCGTTGGCGATCATACTCACGGTATAACACACAGTAATAGTACAATGAATACAGGTCCCGCAAGTGCTGGTACGAGTCATACGCATACGTATACTGAATATTTTGTTAACAACAATGTCACTAACAGCGGCGGTGGTCACACTCATGGCACAGGCGGTAATACAGGTTTAACAAGTATTAATCATCGTCACAGCGTTGCTGGTACTACGGGTGCTACAAGTCACACTCATACGTTTAGTCAAATGCCAACTTATATGCGTGAAACCGTTCTACGGTTACAAAACGGCACAGCTCATAGTATAGGTAGTACTTTGACGATGTATCAAGATACTGCAGTATCAACTGATTTGTACACTGAAAATGCAGGTGGCGGTTCCGGTTCTAGTTTAGGTGTTTCTGTTGGTGTAACATTTTGTTGGATTGCTGTGTAAACTGTTGGATGTGCAAAAAATGAGTACACAACCTCAACAATCCCCTGAAGTTAAGCCTCTGGTTTGCGAAACTAACTCTGTAAACTTGAGTGCCTTAGTGAAACAGTATATTGCTAGTCTTCCTAGTCCGGAGGGTTGGCGGGTGCTTGCAATTGATCCTTTGAATGATATGGTTGTGCTTGTTAGGGAGGTGAAAACATAACAATGACACAACAACAAACAAATCAACAATCTCCACAGCCGCCGCGTTTTGAGCTTTCGCAGGCGGTACAGGCGGAGTTTGCGACTCTTAATGTTCGTTATCGTGATATGCAGGAAACCATGAGCCGACTAATCACAATGTTCGCTGCTGAAAATGCTGAACTAAAAACGGAAAACGCCACACTAAAAAATCAGTTAGCTGTACTACAAACACAAAACAATACAGAAACGTCTAACAAAAAATAACTATAAATACTCCAACAACTACTTTTTCTTTAGTTCAAACTGACCTATTGCATCTACAGGATATGATCGTATGGATATAACTGACGAAATTCGTGTTCCTCGCAGAACTTTTTTGTTATTAGCTTCTTTGTTAGTTATAGCGTTGACTTCTTCATTATTTGTGTGTATATTTGTGGATGATTCCAGTGGAGTTTCTTTAGAGAATGTGGTGTATGTTAAAAATGAAGACGCGCTTAAAAACGCCATAAATAACGCACCCACTGACAAATCCATCGCTATCGCATTAGACAACGACATCACACTCTCAGACACGCTTATTATTCCAATCAACAAAAACATAACCCTGACGAGCAATAAGATTAATGACTTTTACAAGTTAGTTGGTGCAGATGGTAAAAGCACAATTACTGTTGAAGGTAGTGGGGTGTTACGGCTTGATGGTGTTATTGTAACTCATGTAAACGGTGCAGAAGGTCGAGGGGTATATGTTATGGAGAATGGTTATTTTATCATGAATAATGGTGAAGTCTCTGGCAACACAAATACATATGATATGTATGTTTGGCCTAGGGATGGGGGTGGGGTATTCAACAGGGGTGTTTTTGAGTTATATAGTGGCAAAATTTTCAACAACCAAGCTACAAGTGGTGGTGGCATATATAATATGGATGGTACGTTTAAGATGTTTGGTGGTGAAATTTCAAATAACACAGCAACTGGTTATTATACAGATGCTGGAATTCGTTACTACACTGGTAACGGTGGGGGCGTATATGTTGGAGGTGTTTTTGAGTTATGTGGTGGCAAAATCTCTAATAACAAAGCTGATGGAGATGGCGGTGGAGTGTACATGAATATGTACTTTGGGTCTACTCAATATGGCGTTTTTAGTATGTTTGGTGGCACAATTTCCAGTAATACAGCCGGTAAAGATGGTGGTGGGGTTTACAGTGTTCAGGGTGGGCGTCTTATAGATGGCATAATTTCCAGTAATACAGCCGGTCAAAATGGTGGGGGCGTATATTGGAGTAACTATTGGGGTGATGACGGTTATGATAAGTGGAACGTGGTGGTGTCAGGCAACACAGCTAAAGCTAACGGTAATGATGTATACCCTAATTTAGGATCTTCTGGTGGTGATGGTGAATCTTCTAATGGTAACAATGGGTCTGGTGGCAATGGAGGTGGTTCTGGGTCTGGTGGCAATGGAGGGTCTTCTAATGGTAGTGGTGGTTTTAGTTTGAGGGATGTTGTAGTTATTTGTGTTGGTGTTGCACTTGTTATTGTTGGTGTTGTTGTGGCTGTTTTGTTTTTCTCGTTTAAAAAAGACACGAGTTTCGCACTTAGTGGCATATCGCCGTAGTCAAAGCGTGTTGAATAGCGTGCTTAATGACGAACCAATTTTGCTGATAAGGTGTAGTCAGATCGCGCCGCCTTCTCATGTGTTTACGCACTAAGGCAATGAAAGAGAGTCCGATGTGATTACGTCCAGCTCGGCCAGAGTTGGCCTGACAGCGACCCAAACCGCAAGTTTGCTTCAACTCCCTGTGCATTACCTCAGAGAGTGTTCACGTTTAGGGAGACGACAGGATTTTTTCATGTTTTTTACCGATTTAGCGGCTCGCTCAAAGAACATGCCCCGTACTTTATCGTGATTTTCAACATTTTGCGACCTT
>JAITBW010000159.1 GCA_031283385.1 Nitrososphaerota archaeon | reverse complement strand
GATTTAGCGGCTCGCTCAAAGAACATGCCCCGTACTTTATCGTGATTTTCAACATTTTGCGACCTTGTGAAAATCATTACACTAACATATCTCTCTATATGTGAAGACTCTCAAATTTTAGTGTACGTCCACGGTCAAGTCAGGTATTTAGTCTGTAAATAAGTTTGTTAGTCTGGTGTTGAATTGGTCAAATGTTCCTAAGGGGTTTATTGAGCTGCAATTTGGGCATTTGTGGAGGGTTCCAAACCAGCTTTTTTTACAGTTGCGGCAGTATGTAACTATACGGTTGTATGTGAAAAACTCTAATGGTTGACGTGATGCAATTAGGTGTCTAGTTAGGTCTAGGAGGGCTATAGGAGTTATTTCATGGGTGTCTAGCTCTATTATGTTTAGTGATCCGCCTTTGGATAGTTCAGATATTTTTTGTGCCAGTGCTAGGTCTTCTGGGGTAAGGGATAGGGAGTCAGTTTTTAATTTTAGGTGTTTAGAGGTAGAGTAGAAGGGTTTGTCTCGTGTGCCTGAGAATTTGACTTTTGCTATTCCGTATTTTTCTATGTCAAGTTGTGCTAAGCGTTCTGAGGCTTCGGGGTAGCAGAGTATTGTGTTGTATAGTCGTTTGCCGTGTTTTCGTCCGATTTTATGGCGGTATGTGGAGACGTTTTGGGTTAATTCGTCTATGAATGTTTGGCTTTCAGGTTCATTTACAGTTTTTCCTGTAAAGATTTCTACGGCTTCAGGTAAGCCTGCAAAGTTGATTAGTCGGGAACAGTTTTCTAGTCTGAAGTATGTGTCTCCGTAGGGGCTTTTGAGTAAGAAGGGTAAATGTTTTTTTCCGAATTGCTTTAGGATGTTGTATTTAATGCTTAATGCCCGTGTAGCTAAGTCATAGCGTTCTTTTAGTATGTCAAAGAATTTTTCTTTATCTCCCCGTGTGGTTTCTTGGGCAATTCGCGGTAAATTAATAGTTACATTGCCTAAACATCCTGTACGTAAAGTATCTGTTTCCCAATCACCTGTTAAGTCTGGGGCAAGCTTTACACCTGAGGAAGAAAACACATTTGAAGCATCTTTTGCGGTATCACAAGCAAAGTAGAGCATGCCGTGATGAGCTGCTAAAGTGTGAGCTTTTATGAGTAAATCATGAAAACTTTTATCATTTAAAATTTCAGAGTTAGCTTTTATAACAAGACGCGGATTCATTAACGGCTTTAACAAGGTAAGCTCATGATAAACTTGAAGAATTAAATCAGCTAAAAGCCTAATCTCACCCTCATAATCACCATACTTACAACTAGCAGAACCACTATTAGCATTATTGCTGTTGGTCTGCTGCTGTTGTTTTGGCTGTATTTGGGGTGTTTCATGTTGTATCTGACTGAGTGGGGGTTTTATTGCGGTTTTTGTTGCAAGAGCTTTCGGGACAGAGAGGTCTATGCCTAATGTTACCTGTGCGTGTTGATGTATATTTAAAATAAATATGCGTAGAGCATTTTTTATTGTATCTTCATCTACGCCGTCAATGTATGGAGCAAGAAAAGTGTTAAAGTAACTAAATACCTGCTGATAACTAGTTTCTCTGCCAGAGTGTAGGAGCACATTTTGCGCTATGGAGAGAGCGGACTCAAAAGTTTTAGGAGGCTCAACAGAGGCATAAGCTATATCATCAAGCTGTAAACCGTTTAAAAAAAAGAAACGCATATCATGAAAAACTTCACTTGGCTTAAGAATCCAAGCACCTAAATCAGCAATATTTATACTACCCGAAAGATGCGCATCAGCTATATCCCTAGGAAAAACATTCAAAAGAGCATACTCACCTAACAAATTCTGCCCCGCCATAGCTAATAAACCAGAAGCATCCAAAGAACACTCCTTAGCCTCAACATACGCAGTCACCTCATGAACAGGCATACCCACACGCGTCAACTTGTGACGATACTCCTCAAAACCCTTCTCAACCAAAATACCATTTACCACCTCACGAATTAACGCCGCAGTAATATACTTCGTCTTAGACTTAAACAAACGCCCCTCAGCCTCCTTAGCAGCCTTTTGAGCCAACTCAGGAGGAACCTTTGCCTCCTTAATCAAAGAATTAGCAATCTTGTTCTGATCAAACTCTTCCAAAGTAAAATGAGAAGTCCTAACAACCATACTCTTAGACGAAAAAGCCTTCTTCTCCACACGATCAGCAACATCAAGAACCATCTTACCCAAACCCGTAAGAAAATACTTCTTAACCTCAACATCCACCTCCACCAAATCAGCCTTAAGAAGAAACTTTAAATGATAAGCAAAACGCCCAGCATCCCGGTTAGGATTCAACTTGAGACAATTCATCAGCTCAGTATAAGAAAGAGAACCCCTATCAAACAACAAATTCAAAATCTGCAACCTAATAGACGAAGAAACAGCCTTTAAAACCTTAACGCCCCGAGCCCTATGCGGAAGAGTAACCATAACATTTCCTTCAGCTTATTCCAAACGCTACACTAAAGCGTCATAACTATAACTTAGACAAAGTCATATTTATATGAACTCTAAAACAGGGAAAAGATAACACGTCAAAACCGTTTTTTAATTATAGCGTAGGTAACATTTAAAATAGAAAAGCCAAAAAGCACAAGAAAGAACAGATGAGCCACGCCTATTAGAGGTGAAATAGCAAAAAGAGGCACATCAAAGGGGTATCCTAGAAAAGTAGGCAGCAATACAGTAACTATAGGTATTATCAACACAAAATTGGTTTTACATTTTTTAAAGAACACCTGATAATCGCAGGTTTTTATCATAACTGCTATAGCTACAAGAAGCAGAGAAAGCTCAATAGCAATATTTATGCCATCATAAATGTCAATGTAGAGAAAGCCAGCTTCAAAAAAACCAAAATTGTTCTTCAATAAAGGCCAAAGCAGCTGAAGTTGACCACCTATAAGAAAGTCTCCAATTAAAAAATGTGACACATACGCTAGAAAATAGGGCACCACGCGCTTGCCATAGAACACAAAAATGGGCGTGAAAATAATAAGAGCGACAATCAGAGAATGCGTAGGTCCTCTATGTATATCTAAACCGGCAAATGTGTCAATAGCTATATCAATATCAGGTAAAATCGATAAAACCATTAACACAGGAATATTTGGTGTGACTCCTAAAAGTTTTGAAGACAATTTACCTATCAGATAGGCTAAAGACATATGTCCAACAGCAAACATGCAGAGTCAACATATCGGAATACTCAGGAAACTATTAAGCATATACCAATTTATAACCAAAATAGCCACTAAATCATGTAAACACTACAGGATCAGAGTATATCTTAGCAGTGTAGAAACTTTTTTGGGTTAAGGATTTCTGCAGATTTTCCGCATAAACATTAACGGAATTGCCATAATTTTAGAAATTATGCCCAACTCAGAAGTCATTACCTTCAAGTTATCTATATCCGCACGATTTACAGCACCTAATAAGGGCGCACAGGCAAGATAAACTAGCAGAAAAATTATGGCTCCAACAATTAAGAGTAATATGTAGGGCGCATTTAGAATTGTTGTAGCAGCATATGCAACAATGGAGGCTATTAAGGAGGATAAGAAAATTTTGCCAGAGCTTTTAAAGTCCGCTTTAACGCGATAATTTTTCCACGCCCAAATTAGACCCCAGGTCATTCCAGGGATTGTTGAAACTAGAATAGCTAATATGCCGCCTAGGACTACAAGTGACTCATTTCCTGCACCAAAGACGCCGAAATAGGTAATTATAGCATACGCAAAAGGCACACTTATAGCAATAGAGAGTAAGCTCTGCTTCATTATCTGATTTGTCTTACCAATTCCTGTCTGAAAAGCAGACAAGCTAACACTGCCAAAAAGCACAAACAAGTTAACAATTGAAGAAAGCATTAGAAATGTTGGCGCATAAGGAAATTTAGATTCAGTACCTACATGGAAAAGAGTCTTACTAAAGAACGCCTCAAATATACCACCTTCAGGAAAAAGCGTAGAAATAAGAGGCGCAGACAATGTCATTATCAACATCGTTGTGGGAATAAGAAAAATGGATAAATATTTCACTGACGAGGAAAAAACCGTTCTAGCCAATTCAGGCTCCTTAACAGTATTTAACTTTGAAAAAGCAGGAAACAGAGCAGTCGATATTGGAACACTAATAAAAGAAATAAGCACCGCACAATATATCGCAGCCTGATAATTCCCCAACATATCAGGACTAGCATAGGGCGACATGAAAGAAGTAAAAATCTGAGGCAAAACACCGGTAACTATACCTGAAAAAGTCAAAGGAATACCATACTTTAGCATAGGCAACAAATTTTGCTTAACATTACACTTATCAACCTTCAATTTACACAAAGGTCTAAACAGAAAAAGATAGACCAGTAACACACCTACTAAACCACTTACAACAACAGAGATAATATAACCTAAAACAACACCTAAAACACTATAACCCAATAAAACCAACAAAGGACCAAGAAAAGTTTTAGTCACAGCCTGCAATATTTGCGTAAGACTGTTAAACTTCATTTTTTCAAAGCCTACAAATATAGCTAAAGCCGCAGAAACAAGAGAACTAGCAAAAATAGATACAGACATCAAGGCAATTAATGAGGACAATTCAGGATGACTAAGGTATATTGCTAAATTGTTAGCTATAGCAAAACAAACAAGAGATAAAATAGCACCGCTTACTATTTCAAAAAGTACTCCTGAAAAAATCACGTCATGTATCTCGCCATACTTATCAGCGGCACGCAAGTTAGCTATCCGCTGGGTCATAGCAGAATTTACACCCAAATCTCTAAAATAAGCAATAACCGTAGAAGGAATCAAAACTAGACTATACAAACCAAGCTCCTCAGCAGATAGCACATTACCTAAAATCAAAGTACCCAACGCTAATATTACCGAAGAACATACAAGACCAATCAAAAGATAAAAGCTGCCAGCTGTAGAAGACTTACCCATCTGTAAAGCTTTATCATCCATATAGCGTGCAACCTTTAACAGTTTACACTAAAAGAAGTTTTTATATGCTTTGGAAAAAGTTTCCAAAACACACAAAGCAATAAAACAGCAAACAACAAAATACTCAACACTCCAATAACAGACGTAGATAAAAGAAGCTCTTATTTTTCTTGTTTTTGATTTTTAGCTTTAAAAAGCAAATTAGGGAACATTGTCTATTTTTAAGAATCTCTTTCACATAATTTTCAGGAACACCAAATGCATAACGATCTTAGTGATTGATAACGCAGTTTTTATAATTCTACAGGTAACTAAACCATACAATATATTACAAAAACGCTACCATTTCTGCTATTACGGTTCAGACTTGTATACTATATATGATATGTTAGCAGTATTTTCTTAAAAGTTTATTTACTATTTGTTAACAGAGTACATTAATACGAATCAATTCATAAGATATGTTGGGAAAGAAATGGACATAAGGCTTACAAAATCAGATAAGGAATTTGTGCAACAATTACCAGTTTGCCGTTTAGCAACTGCAACTGAAGATTGCGAACCTGTAGTGCGTCCAGTTTGGCCCGTTTTTGACGGAGTTTTTGTGTATTTTGCATCTGATCCGGATACGCCTAAACTTGAACAGATAGAGGCAAATCCGCAGGTATCAATCGTTTTTGATGATTACGATAAGAAAAACTGGTCAACTTTACGGGGAGTTCGCATTCAAGGTGAAGCAGAGCTTCTTTGGAAAGGTAAAGAGTATCAATATGCACATTCACTGCTTAAAGAAAAATTTCCAGAATACCGAACAGATACAGGCGGCTGGAAAGAGGGTGAAGTACCAATAGTTAAGATAACACCTACGTCATTTTCTAGATGGTCAAAAGGTAAATGGACAAAAACGTAACTCTCAACTATTGGTGTCTACATAAATAGGGAAAGTGTAAACGCTATACGTCCTATTTTGTAGTACCATTTTTATCTATAGATTGCTAATATATGGCATATTTTTATAAGAACAGTTTATTTAGCAGTTACAAGTTAATTCTTATTCGAGGTAAAAGAAATGTCGTTTGAGTCAGCTAAGAAATACGGTTTTATATACAGTATATTTAATGTTTTAATGCCAATTATAGCTATCTTTATGACTTTTGCGCTAATTTATCCCATACTAATTTCGCCGTTTATGGAAATTTCTGAATTAGCTATAGGCGCAGTTATAGGTAGCTCTATAGTGTTAGTAATAGCAAGCATCAGTGTACTTATTTTATTCTTCATATCAATGCACAGATTATCAAAGTATTATGAAGAACCAAAAATATTCAAAAATATTCTACACAGTTTCCTACTAACCATTTTACTAGCCATTATAACAGGTATCATAACAATATTTGTCACAGTATCATCAGCTTCACAGTTATCAGTTAACCCAACAATCGAAGAGACTATGGAATTTATCGCGCCATTCATAATAAGCCTCATAGTCATTCTTGCCATATCAATAACAATTACAATAATTAATGGAGTCCTCTACTGGCAAGCCTTTTCTAAACTTGGCGAAAAATCAGGTGTAGACTCTTTTAAAACAGCAGGAACTCTTTACTTGATAGGCACACTTCTATCATTTATAGGAATAGGATCAATACTAATATGGATATCATGGATTTTCGCTGCAAATGGTTACCAAAAACTTCAACCACAAACAACCATTAACACCATGAACCATACAACATCAACAGCTAATACACCTACAATGAATTCAGAAACTGGTTTAGGCAAAATTTACTGTAGCTACTGTGGAACGGAAAATGTTGCAGACACAATTAATAGTATTTACTGCACAAACTGCGGAAAACCTCTTCACACAAAGCAAACAAATTCTTAACAATCTTTTCTTTTAATATACACTACAAAACATCTGTATCTGAGAGTTAATCTCAAGACTATGTTATAACAGGTTGCTAAAGGAACATGTAATGGTGGTAATTTATGAAAGTTTCAAGTTTATTACATAAAGGTTTAAGTTTTGTGGCATATTTAATAATTGGGAGCATTTATGACATCTAGTTCAGCGTTAGGTAAACTGAAAGCGTTTTTGATTATTGATTTAATTATTGTATGTTCAACAGTGGGCGCGTTTTTTTATCTTCAAAATCAGGGGGTTATACCACTTTCTAGTAAACCTGCAGATTTTGTTTTCTCGGATCTAGTTATATCCCCTGAGGAAACTTTTGCGGGTCAACCAATACAGATTTCGGTAAAGGTAACAAATGTTGGTGGTGTTGAGGGAACTATAACTGTTGATCTTGAGGTAAATGGAGAAGTTAGAGATACAGTGGATGTAACTATTGCTGGGTTGAAGACTTCGGAAATTGTTGAGTTTATATTTTTTGAGATGCGTGTTGGTGAGTATGAGTTAAAAGTTGGTGATTTAACATCAGTTTTGTTGTTGGAGGAGGCTCCTCCTGGAATGAATTCGGTAGTGCTCTCGGGTCTTAGGGTTAATCCTATTGAGGTTTGGCCGGGTGAGGTAACTGTTATATCTGTTAATGTTACAAATACTTCTGGTGAGGCAGATTCTATAGGTGTGGTTTTTACTGCTGATGGGTCTGTAGTTGAGACTAGGCTTGTTGAAGTGGCTGCGGGGGCTACTGTGGGTGTTGCGTTTAATGTTTCTGCGGTGTCTGAGGGGAAGCATGTTGTTAGGGTAAATATGTTGTCTAGTTCTTTTACGGTTGTGCCAGAGGGTTATCATACGCTTATTATTGATCGTACGGGTGGTGGTTCGATTCCGTTGCATTTTACGCTTAATGGTGAGAAATTTACGACTAGGTATTCTGAGCTTGTGCCTGTGGGGCAGTATAGTGTGGTGGTGCCTGAAATTGTTGATGTTGGAACAGGTGTTGTTGGGTTTTCAGCTTGGAGTGATAGGACTACGACGGTGACGAAGAGTTTTACGCTTGATAAGCAGACTATACTTGTTGTTAATTATTATTTGATTAGTGGTTATGCTTCTTGTCCGTCTCTTTACATTTGGGATGGCGAGGGATATAGTTATGTTACTGATGTATCAAACGCTGGCTGGCTAGGATACATTGACCACA
>JAITBW010000114.1 GCA_031283385.1 Nitrososphaerota archaeon | reverse complement strand
TTATGCCGTTTTTTACTACTTTTTCAGACAAACACTGCTTACACGTAACCATGATGGTTCTAACCTTGTTTACAAGATTACCGCAGCCATCTTTATCTCCCTATCGGTGAAAACTCTCTAATTATTTTCCAAATCTGCGCATACGATGTTGATATGTCCTAATTGCCCTTAGTATGTCTATAAAGCGAAAATCAGGCCAATAAACATCTAAAAATAACAATTCACTATAAGCTGCCTGCCAAAGCAAGAAACCACTCAATCTTTCTTCACCTGAGGTTCGAATAATAATATCTGGATCCTGTTTTGGCATATGCGATGTATAAAGGTATTTTTCAAATACATCTTCATTGATATCCTCTATCTGCAACCTGTTCCCTTTTATCTCTTCAGCAATTTTTTTTGCCGCATCAACAATCTCTGCCCTGCCACCATAGGCAAAAGCAAAATTCCACATATAATTATCATACTTACTTGTAACTCTCTCAACCTCTCCAATAATCTGCTGAAGACTAGGCGGCAAAAGATTTGTCCTACCAATAACTTTTACGTGAACTCTATTCTTATGCACTCTTTTGTCGTATAATAATTTTTTAAATCTCTCTTCCGCTATCTGCATAATTCTCTCTATTTCTTCAGATTGTCGCGAAAAATTTTCTGTTGAAAACGAGTAAAGCGTAACATATTTTACATCAAGTATACTACACCAGTCAAGAAGCTGCTCAACAGTATCCGCCCCCTGCTTATGACCCCACTTATCAGACAACCATGGACTTTTCTCCTTCTCATTAGCCCAACGCCTATTACCATCTAATATAATGGCAATATGCTCTGGCTTTTTGTCACCCCTAATTTGGTGCCATAGCCATCGCTCGTAAATTTTGTAAGCACCAATGGTTGAAAGTATCTTTTTAAGCACTATACAGCCTCATGTTAAACTTCTGTAAATTAATATCATACTGCTTTTAATAATTTTGTTAAACAACCTCTTGTTGTACGTGTCGTATTATTAACAGTTGTGTTATCAATTTTTAATGTGTTTACTTTTGTATATGGTGATGCTTTTTGTTTTAGGCAACAAAACTATATTAAGACTTAGCTATGTCAATGTAATTTATAATGAGGTTAAAGTCTTGAGGGCATTTATAGTTCATTACACATTTGGTGTCGTTGCTTTTGACGAAAAGAACAGCTTAGTAGAAAAAGTTCTATTTCCTAAAAAGCCACATGTGGCTGCCGAGAGTTTGCTTAAAATTGAGTCAGGCAATTTTTCTGATGAATTTTCTTCTTTGGTATCTTTGCTTAGAAATGTTGATTATGCTGTATTTGTGTTTGAAAATATTGCTCTTGCTGATGAGGCTCAAAAGAAGCATGGTTTAAAAGCTGAGGTTGTTTCCCCTGTGGAGGCTGAGGTTTTTTGGGGTAAAATGAGTCAAGTGGCTTTAACGGTTGGGTTTGTGGAAGATGAGCAGGCTCTTGCTCTTTGGAATCGTAATGTTAGTATGGAATTAGCTAAGATGCGTATTAAGGGTGCTTCTGAGAAGCGTGACTTAATTGTTGCTCAGGCTATTCAAACTCTTGATGATTTAGATAGAACAGTAAACTTGTTTATGAGTCGGTTACGTGAGTGGTATGGTATTTACTTTCCTGAGATGGATCGGCTAATTGAAAAGCATGAGACATATTCTAGGCTTGTTTTAAACTTGGGTTATAGGGAAAATTATACATTTGATACTGTAGTGGCTGAGGGGTTGCCCAAGGAGCGGTCTGAGCTTGTGGCGAAAATGGCGCAGTCTTCTATGGGTGCTGATATTTCTGAGGCTGATTTGCAACAAATTCAAAGTCTAAGTCGTGATGTGCTTAACCTTTACGAGTTGCGTAAAAGTATGGAAAATTATGTTGATCGTACCATGGAAGATTTGGCTCCTAATGTTCGCGCTGTAGCAGGTGAATTGTTAGGTGCAAGACTTATAGCTATGGCAGGTGGTCTGCAGAATTTAGCTATGCGACCTGCAAGTACGCTTCAAGTTTTAGGTGCAGAGAAAGCACTTTTTCGTTCACTAAAAACTGGTGCTAGACCTCCTAAGCATGGTTTAATTTTCCAACATACAATTTTACATGATGCTAAACGTTGGCAGAGAGGAAAAATTGCCCGTGTCATAGCTGGTAAACTCTCCATAGCTGCAAGAGCAGATGCGTTTGGCGGAGACTTTATTGGAGATAGATTAAGGGCTGAAGTTAACAAGCGTGTAGAAGAAATTTATGAAAAATACAAAGATGCTCCTCCACCTAAAGAACCTAAACCTGCAGACGAGCACCGTGATCGTGGACAACGTTTCAATCGTGACAGGCGAGACCGCTTCAATAGCGGTGGAAATGGAGGAGGTAGACGAGGTCGAGGCGATCAGCGTAGAGGCGGTGGCGGTGGTGGTAATCGAGGTTTTGATAGAGGCAAAAATCGAAACCGTGGAAGAGATAGACGACCTGGTAATGACAAGTTCTTTGGCAGTAGCGGCGATGGTGGCAGTGGTAAGTTTCGTAATTCTGGTGCACAGTGAGGCAATGAGTAGTGCATATTAGAGTTCGTCCCCACCCCTTATTTAACGAAGTCTATCAGGCTATGTTAGAGGGTGGTGCTCAACGTCTTGCTACACGTAATTTAACTCCTGGTTTAACTGTCTACGGTGAGCGTTTAATTCATGTTAAAGATGTGGAGTACCGTATTTGGGATGCTTTTCGTAGTAAACTTGCCGGTGGCATCATAAAAGGTCTGCAAAATGTGCCTATAGGTGTGGGCACACAAATTCTCTATTTAGGTGCAGCTTCTGGAACAACACCTAGTCACATATCTGATATTATAGGTGAAACAGGACATGTTTACTGCATAGAATTCGCTTCACGCTCTCTACGGGATCTCGTAAATAATGTAGCCGCTTTTAGACCTAACATGTCTCCATTCCTTGAAGACGCACGTAGACCTGAAAAATATGCCGTATTTATACCTGGAAAAGTTGACATAATATACTGTGATGTAGCACAGCCTGAACAGGCAAAACTTTTAGCTGACAACGCAGACGTACTGCTAAAACCCTCTGGCTGGGTTATGCTAGCATGCAAATCTCAAAGCATCGACGTCACTTTAGCTCCTGAAATAGTTTACAGACAAGAAGCTGAAATTTTACGTAACAGAGGTTTTGATGTCAAAGAAACCGTTAATCTAGAACCCTATGATAAAGCTCATGCAATGATTGTAGCTCAACGACGAAATTAACCTCTACTTTTACCTATACTATAAATGCCAAGATTCACCATTTTTAACTTGCGTAACCCGTTTTTGTTAATCTTTAAATGTCTTACTTATTATTTATCTCAATTAACTGGAGTTTAGACATGTCGCTATTAATACCCGAGTTATCAAATACTTATTTGAACTCCTTAGCTATAGGCATTGTTTATGGACTAGTAGCTTGTACGGCGTCATGTTTACCATATGTCGCTGGCTATATAGCTAGTACAGGCGCAACTTTTCGCCGAAGCGTACTTATAACGTTAATTTTTAATGCAGGCAGAATAACCGCGTACACTTTAATAGGTGCTCTTCTAGGTATTTTTAGCGGTTTAACACGCTTTTTTGTTGATGATACAATGCTTGCATCATTACAAATCTACTCCGCAATAGCTTTCAGCATAGTTACTATAATAATTGGAATAAGCCTATTGTACAAAAACAGAAAAACTTCTTGCACATGTAACCAGCCGCCACTTAATCCAAAATGGCTTACAAACAGATTTGATATAGGTGCTTACATTTTAGGATTAAGCAGAGGTCTTGTCCTTTGTCCACCTCTGATTATGCTTCTGCTCTCTTCTGTCCTTTTTGCTAGTCCAGTTGATAGCATAGCTTTTGCTGTCTTGTTTGGTATTGGCACAGCTATTTCTCCTATGTTGTTAATTGGCGGGGTTACCGGTTTGCTTTTAAGTAAAGCACCTCTACTGCGAAACTTTATAGCTATCGCAGGTGCTATTATAATAATCATGTTAGGTGTAATTTCAATAGTAAGTTCTCTTATGACACTTGTTTGAACGGGGAGATACGATGAAAAGTAACAACGATGTTGAACATAAAATCATGCCTGAAACAAACTTGAAAGAAATTAGCGAATTAAAAAACAGCATAAAAGTTGCCTCTGAGGGTATTATTGCTCAAACGATTGAGCGTATGAAGAAAACCACGCCTAATCGTCCAAAGGAAATGGAGTATTTTGATGAAATTTCCAATTTATTCGGTAAACGTGCAAAGGAAATAGAGCAAGCTAAGGCAGAGGGGAAAAAAATTGTTGGATACGCTTGCCTTTTTGTACCTTTAGAGTTAATTTTGGCTGCTGGGGCTGTTCCTGTTAGGATAAATTCTGGTTGGTATGATACGTCAAAGCTTGGTGATCGTGTTGTTCCTGTTGAGGTTTGTCCTATTATACGTTCAACTATTGGGGCTAAAATGATAGAGTTTTCGCCTTTTATTGAGCAGAGTGATGTTATAATTTCAGTGTTAACTTGTGATGGAATGACCAAGCTTAGTGAAATTTTGGGTGCGTATAAACAGATTTGGACTATGTCTGCTCCGCGTGTTAAAGATTCTTCTCAGTCCTTAAAGTTTTGGGCTGCTGAAATAAGGCAGATTAAGGATAATCTTGAAAAGTTGACTGGTAATAAAATTACTTCAAAAAGTTTTAAAGCTGCGATACTTAAAACTCAAAAGGCTACTCGGGTGTTTCGTCGTTTGCAGAGTTTGCGTAAGGATAATTCTGTAATTTCCGGTAGAGACGCTATGCTTGTTAATCAGGCGTATATGTGGGATGATATTGATAGGTGGACAGAAAAAACTGAGGCTCTCTGTGATGAGTTAGAGCGTCGTGTGCAAAATAAAGAATTTATTTGTCCTCCTGATACGCCTAGAGTTATGATTACGGGGACACCTATTTTTTGGCCTGATAACTGGAAATTGCCTAGTCTTATAGAGGAAGGTACTCCTCAGGGTGTTCTAGTTGCTGATGAGTTATGTTCAAGTGAACGCTTACTATGTGATCCTGTAGGTATTGATGAGTGGACAATGGATGACATGTTTAACGCTGTCGCTGAGCGTTATATTATGGCTTCTACTTGTCCCTGCTTTACCAGTAAAGATGGTAATGAGGATCGTATAAATTGGATATTAACTAAAGTTAAAGAGAACAATGTGCAGGGCGTTATTTACTGTGTAGTTAGAGGTTGCATGTTATATGCTATGGAACACACGAAAGTTAAGCGTGCATTAGACAAGCTGAAAATTCCTGTTTACTATCTTGATACTGATTACACCCGTGAAGATGCTGGACAGCTAAAAACTCGCATTGAAGCTTTCCTTGAAATGCTTAATGCCCAAATAGACATTTAAGGTGTTACTTTATGATAACTGTAGGTTTAGATATAGGAACTCAAAGTGTTAAAGCTATAGCTCTAAATAACGATGATGATAAAGTCTTAGCAAGAGCCCAAACATTTTCCGGATTTGACCCTGTAACGGCAATTCAAACTGTTATAGAGCAGATTTTAAAAATTTCAGGATGTACACAAGCTGACATTGCTGCTATCGCTGCTACAGGTTCAAGTATTGACTTAGCTCCCTCTAATGCTGTAACTGTTAGCATGATGAGCGCAGACGCAAAAGCTGCAACAACCCTTTTTCCTAAGGCTCAAACAATTATTGACGTAGGTGCCGAAGAGGCAAGAGCTGTAAAATGTGATACACGCGGTGTAATGACTGATTTTGTAGTTAACGAGAGATGTGCTGCTGGAGCAGGAACCTTTATAGAGGCTATGGCACGGGCGTTGGAAATAAAAATGGAAGACATGGGCACTTTATCCCTTAAAGCTGAACGTGCCAGCTCCATTAATGCGTCTTGTGTCATTTTTGGCGAATCCGATGTAGTCTCTTTAATACATAAACAAGAACCTAAGCATGAAATCGCTCGAGCTGTATATGATGCTATGGCTGATCGTGTATCTTCTATGGTTCACCGATTAGGTATAAATCCTGAAATTGTACTAGTCGGAGGCGTGGCTAAAGATGTAGGATTTGTAACATCTTTAAAGCGCAAATTGGATGTTGATATATCAATTCCTGAATTCCCTGAATATGCCGGAGCTTTAGGTGCAGCGTTAATTGTTGCATCTAGGGGAAGACAGTAAATTTTAGGTGTATACTTATGACTGAACAAAATTCTGATGGAGCTTGCTGGCGTTGGCAAGAGTATCAACGCGTTTTGCCTGGCAAGTCTTGGACAAGTAATGACATAGTTACAGCGGGCATAGATGTAGGTTCTGTTGGTTCTAAAGCAGCTGTTCTTGTTAATGGCGAAATTTATTCATGGGGCATCACTCGCACAGGCTCCAATAGCCCTGAGAGCGCAACTAAGGCACTTAATTGGGCTCTTAAAGACACAGGCATTAAACAATCTGATATAAAATACATAGTTGGCACAGGCTACGGCAGAGTAAATGTTCCCATGGCAAATAAAGCCCTTACAGAAATCGCCTGCCACGCAAAAGGCGCTAACTATATCTGGGGCTCACAAGTACATACTGTACTTGATGTTGGCGGTCAAGACATAAAAGCCATACGATGCAACGACACAGGACGCGTCACCTCTTTTCTTATGAATGACAAATGCGCTGCAGGCACAGGCAGAGGCATGGAAGTTTTCGCAGACTTACTAAAAATACCTATAGAAGACATAGGCGAGATAAGCCTAAAAATAGACGAAGAACCCCCAGCGGTAAGCTGCACCTGCGTCGCTTTCGCTAAAACAGAAGCCGTAGGTCTACTACGTAAAGGCTGGTCCAAAGAAAAAGTCCTCGCAGCCTACACAAAAGCTATGGCCGTACGCATGAGCAACCTAATCAACAGAGTTGGACTAGAACCCTCCCTTGTAATCACCGGAGGACAATCAAAAAATATAGGCATCGTAAGCAGAGTTGAAACAGCCCTAAATGTTAAATGCCTCCCAACACCTAACTGGCGCGAAAACGAATTAGACCCCATGATAGCAGGCGCACTAGGCGCAGGAATTTACGCAAAAGCCCTCTATGACAAATCACAAAATACCCAATAATCCA
>JAITBW010000057.1 GCA_031283385.1 Nitrososphaerota archaeon | reverse complement strand
GATTTAGCGGCTCGCTCAAAGAACATGCCCCGTACTTTATCGTGATTTTCAACATTTTGCGACCTTGTGAAAATCATTACACTAACATATCTCTCTATATGTGAAGACTCTCAAATTTTTAAAACCAACAAACATCTACAGAAACACACCAACAAATGATCTAATGTCATAAACTTTAGTAACCCCTTTAATTTATCATTATCAAATGTGCAACAAATTAGGTGTAAAAACAGAAAATACCCTTCTCCAAATAAAGTGTTTACATACATATATGCTAAAAATAGTCAGGATCCTCCCTCTATATCACACTTCAACACCATCAGAAACAGAGCAATATTTTAAAGGCTGTGTTGTAGTATTATTTTTGGCGATTTCATGACTGAAAACGTTCTTATTAGCGATGAAGACAGAGTTTTACTAGTAAAAGTAAGTGGTTTACTTGAGGAACTCGTTGAGACTTTTAACATTTTAGAGGATAAAGAAACAATGGCTCGCCTAAAAGAAGCAGAAGAAGACATCAAAGCAGGCCGAGTTCGAGATTATAACGATTTCCTCAAAGAGTTGAAAGAAACTGGCGAAATATAGACTACAAATTACAACAAATTTCGAAAAAGCCTTCCGCAAATATGACAAGCTGATAAAACAAAAAGTTGATTTGGTAATAAGACAACTTGAAGTTGATCCTTATGTGGGAAAAACTTTACGTGGAAATCTTGCAGGGAAGCGGTCCATTAGAAGTGGCGATTATAGAGTTCTCTATGGAGTAAATGAGGTTGAGAAAATAGTGATACTCTGTGATACAGGGCATAGAAAGAAAGCCTACACTTAACTTGTGTTGTTTGTAGTAGAGTAGGCACCCAGCGAGGTACTGATATCAACAGTCCTTTTCCAAATGCCCCTCACAGAACGCAGCGTGAAACTTTCGCTTCACTGCGCTCGCCAGCAATCAAAAATTAGTGAACACGAACCTTATCATACTCACCCGAATGAATCTCACGATGACACCCAACGCAAACAGCTAACGTTTTCCGTCTTATAGCAATCATCCGCTTCATCCATTCAGGCTTATGACGCCTACCACTTCTACTCAAATCCTTCAGCTTCTTAACATGATGCATCTCAATATTACCTGTTGCTCCGCACAATTCACAAACATTCCGCAGTAGCCTATCTATTAGTTGTGACCTATTGCTAAGTAGCTGACGTGGTTTTTCATCGATTGTAGCGTTTCTGTTATATGCTAACCTTACACCACCAAACTGTGCAATCAATGGTTTTTTACCGTCTCGTTCCACTATAACTTGTAGCACCTTATAGAGACCATACTTTGTTTCCGTAGTCGCCTTATATTTTCTAAATACCTGCATCACTGACATTTTATGCTTAACTGCAAGTGTCTTAGCTAAAGACATCTCCATTATGTACTTAACAGCACGCATCTGATGTGCATTGTAAGCCCGTAGATAATACTGTACAAATCCTCTAAACTCTGATTGATACGTACTAATTATATCGTAGTCTGAATACCTTGTAAGCTCTTGTCTATGCACTGGTTTTCCTTTAGCCATATACTGACCTATTTTTGCCCGCATTTTATCTCTTGGAACACGTAAACCTGTCTGACCATTAATGCACCGCCGTCCACTCTTGTCATGCTTTGCATCATTATACAATACATGGATATCATAGCCTAAGAAACGAGCTCTCTCACTTCGCGCATGAGTAATAAGCGTCTTCTCCTGATTTAATTGAAGCTTAAGATTCACTTGTAATGCTGTGGCTATTTTTCCTTTGATTTCTTCTGCATCATTTTTATCACCTGATAGTCCTATTATCCAGTCATCAGCATATCTGAGAAAATATAATCGTCTAAAATTTGGGTCAGAAGTGTCATTAGATGGCATAGTCTGTGCTAGTTTTTTAAGTTCTTTTGCTTCTTCCCATTTTCCGTGCCGTATATAGCGTCTTCTCCGATCTAACAGAGATAGATACTCATGATTTCTTGCACGATCTTTTCCTTTATTATATATGGGCATCAGTTCATTTTCTACATACTGATCAAGTTTATCCATGTAAACATTAGATAGCAATGGACTTAGTACTCCACCCTGTGGGCAACCGCTTAAGGTTTTGTTGTACTTCCAGTCTTCCATGTATCCGCTCTGTAGAAAATTTTTTATTAATCTTAGGAATCGTTTGTCAGCTATTTTTTCGTCCAGTATGTTCATTAGAATTTGATGGTCAAAACTGTTAAAACAATTTGTCACATCTCCTTCAATAAACCATTTAATACCTTTCCAGTCTTTTTTTGCAAGGGTTTCAAGTGCTGTTTGACAGCCTCTGTTTTTTCTAAATCCGTGAGAGTGGTTACTGAATTGATTGTCGTAGTAGGCTTCAAGTATTATGCGTATTACTTCTTGGAGTAATTTATCTGACCAAGAAGGTAACCCTAAAGGTCGTTGCTTGCCATTTTTCTTTTTGATGTATGTTCTTCTTACGGGTGTCCATCGATAAGTCTCAGTCTTTAGCTTACTAATGATAGCTGTTATCTTTTTTATTGACATGCCATCTACAGTATCGTTGTTAATACCTTTGGTTATTGCACCTTTGTTTGCATAGATATTTTGGTATGCTATTAGATAGAATTCTTCGTTGAAAAGTAGTCGGTAGATACGTTCTAGTGGTTTTTGGTTTTTTCCTCGTTCACTAATAATACTCAATATTTTTTCGGCATCTCGCATCTCGCGTACCTCCAAATCTTGGTATTTTGATTACCTGTTTCACTTCCCCTACTCCTACGAGTCAGCGGCACACATTACAGTCCGCCTGTGCAACCCCCATTACAGAGGCAACGTTGGGTACTATTGATTCTCCGTTGCCCTAGGGCTCTCACTCATCGGGCAATCCAATGTTCTCGGACATGGAACACTATAGCGTAACTTAGGTAAACCATTCATCACTTTACCTTGATTCATTATCAAGTAGCTCACAGCCTTAGATTTTCCCATACGAATCCCAAATTATGGGTGTGTTGTGAGTGGAGAGTTTTAGGTTGTGTATCTCCAGAGCAAAATTTGGCTCCTTAGTGATTAGTTTTTAGGCAGTGTAGCTTTTACCATATTACGCAGGACTTGCGGGGCAATGCTCATTGACAACCTTTAGTATTCTCCGCTTTAGCAACATGCGATTGTCCCCTCGACCTTTCGGTTTTAGGTAAGTTGTTGTCCTTAAGGCATTTCTAAGAGCCTTATCCCGTTTAACGGGAGATTCTATTGTCCGATGACATCGCGCACGG
>JAITBW010000012.1 GCA_031283385.1 Nitrososphaerota archaeon | reverse complement strand
GTGCGTTATGGTGAGTTGCGTGAGGTAACAAATGCTGTTTGGGTTGTTGAGGCTTTAAACGATTTAGGGTATAATGTTACTTCTGAAAATGTTCATGTTAAGGCGGCGTTGGATGTTTTTTTAAGGATTTTGCTGTTTCTCTTAAGTTACGAACTGGGGCGTTGAAGCTTTTTGCGCAATTAGCCACCGCCGCCGCTGCTGCTGTTAGCTGTAAAATTGGTTTGCTTTCTAATTTTACCTACGCGCCATTTGTTCACTTCAGTCTAGACAGGTTAGATATAAATAAGCACTTCAACGCTATTGTTATCTCAGAGGAGAATGGTTGGAGAAAACCCTCTCCGTGTATATTTAAGGATATTTTAGACCGTTTACACATAACAGATGTGGCTGATGTGGTGTATGTTGGGGATAGTCCTCTTGAGGATATTAAAGGCGCAAAGTCTGTTGGGTTTAAAACAGTGTTTGTAAGCTCACAATTTCACTCGCTAAAAAATTTAGTAGAAAGTAACATATCTGCTGATTTCACTGCCAAAAACCTGTACGAAGTCTCTGTAATCCTTAACCAAATCATCCAAAACCGCTGACCCGGTAGAGTTTTGGAAAAAATTTTATATAATGTATTGTCAACTTTACTTTATGGCTCCTAAATATAATCGTAAAAAATCGGCGCATGATACATCTAATTCTAAAGGTGGCTCAAAAACATCATTATATCTTATCATCGGTGTTATAGCTATAGTAGCAATTATTGCCGTAGCTTATTTTGCTGGTGCCTTTATCTCAAACGATACAGCAGATACCCCTCCTGCGTCATCTCCTACAGTAGCACCTAGTCAAACTCCTGCAAGCAGTGATACAAAAGTTTTACTGCAAACAAGCCTGGGTGATATAACCATTGAATTATTTGACTATAAACCCGTAACTACACAAAACTTTCTAAATTTGGTAGCAGCAGGAAAATATGACGGCACAGTATTTCATCGAATAATGAAAGATTTCATGATACAAGGCGGTGTAGTAAACGAAAAATTAACGCCTATAAATGATGAAATAGGTTCAAACAACCAGAATTCCAAGTACACAATTGCCATGGCAAACGCTGGACCTAATACTGCAACAAGCAGTTTCTTTATAAACACTGCTGATAACAGCAAAATCGTCTACCAAGACGGTACTAAATTTGACGATTCATACACTGTATTTGGTAAAGTGGTCGAAGGTCAAGATGTAGTTGATGCAATAGAAAAAATTCCAGTAACAATAAACAGCAGCACTGGCGAAAGAAGCCAACCGACACAAACAGTAACGATCATATCAGCAACAATAATCACCTAAAACAAACAATAAACCAACCACTTTTTCTTATATGAAAATACTAACAATTTTTACTTTGTAAAATGTTGGTGCGTTCACCAGTTGACCAGTTTGAGTACAGAGCCTGCCTCAAAATCAGAAACTAACATTTGAATTTTTCTAAGTTTTGAGATAGTGTACATTTTGTTTTTGTATTTTTCAGTTTTGGGGGTTTTTTGCTTTTTGTTATTTTTTGTTCTATGTTGACTTTTTGGAATAACCTTTTTAATCTACCAGAAGTAAAGGGTTTGTATGCGTAAGTATGCTGTTTTGGTGTTAGTTGCGATTTTGGTTGCATCAGGTCTTAAGTGTATTTGCTGTTCCGTCTGTAACTGCTCAAGCAGGTTACAAACCGTCTGTGCCGCAATTCACTGTAAAACTTGTTGATGACTCCTACGATGTGCCGCCCTCCACCACAACTGTCACCGATCCCTATACTGGAAAAGAAAGTATAGTCAACGACCCAGGCTATCATATAAGCGATAGGACAATAGAGTGTTCAATAAAAAATCAACCCTTCACACTCTACGAGAAAGAAAACGCCTATACACCACCTGCACTATATTATAAAATACAATTTAAGGGGCACTTTGAAGAAAAATGGGACACCTTCCGTGGCTTAATTCTGACGGCAAAGTTATTCCGTCAAATTCTGAATACACTGTTGTATCCAGTCAGTCGGGCATAACTGGCATAACCTATATGATTAATAATCTTGAGGTAGGTTCGCAGTTGGATTTTAGAGTCCAAGCAGTAATTGGGTATGGCAAGGGTATTACGGCTCTAGACCATGCACTTCCTATTGGAGTAGAGTTTATAGTTGAAGCATCAAGTGACTGGAGTGACATACAAACAATATCCATAGATGGATCTGCTTCATCGTTTCCGCCTTCACAAACAACAATTTTGCCACCTATAACCTCTGATGGTAACGGTCAACTGCAATTTCCAGATCAGACACGTTCACCAGATTTTATATACACGCCCACTGGTTCTATTTTCTCTAATCCCCTCTTTATGTTAGTTGTTGGTGTTCTTTTAGGTGGTGTTGTTGGTTCTTAGGTGGTATTCAAAATCTCAATGTCAGGAGAAGGGTTTGTATGCGTAAATGTGTTGTTTTACTGTTTGTGATAGTTTTGTTTTCTTCTTGTTTTGTCTCAGTGTTTGGTGGTGGTTCTTTTTTTGTGTCTGGGGTTTCTGGTATAGTAGTTAGTAATGAAACGGAGCTCCGAAATGCTATCAATAATGCTGTAGGTTCTACAACTATAGCCATTGACAAAGACATTACACTCACAGAAACTCTTAAAATTCCTGATAACAAAAATGTCACTCTAACCAGCAACAAACCAAGCGGATACTACAAACTAAACGGCGTATTTGATATGAGTACAATTAGTGTTCTTAATGGTGGTGTGTTGGTGCTTGATGGTGTTATTGTAACGCATACTGGTAATGCTGGTGATAGGGCTGGGGGTGTAGGTGTTAGTGGGGGTGGTATGCTTATTTTGTATAGTGGTGAAATTTCAGGTAATACCGTTGTAGGTTGGGTTAATCCTCATCAGTCTGGAGGTTATGGGGATGCTTTAGGTGGTGGGTTGTACAATTATGGCGTTTTTGAGATGTATGGTGGCAAAATTTCAGGTAACAATGTTCGGGGTCATGGTGGTGGTGTATTTAATAGTGGTGTTTTTAAAATGTTTGGTGGGGAAATTTCTGGTAACGTGGTTAATGGTGAGGTCGCTTCGGGTGGGGGTGTGTTTAATGCTTATCAGAGTTCTTTTGTTATGTCTGGTGGTGTGATTTCTGGTAACACCGCTGGTCGGGGTGGTGGCGTGTATAATTTGGGCAGTTTTAATATGTCTGGTGGCGAAATTGTTGGCAACAAGGGTGGTGTTGTGACTAGTGGTTATGGTGTTTTTGATAAGAATGGGTGCTGTAGGTTAATCGTTTAGCTTTTATGGACTGATTGAGTCCACCTATGTTATCGCCAAACAACAGAGAGTGGAGCTCAATGGTTTCAGTCCAAACACAAATAGAGTTTCAAGGCGATTTAAGCCTTGTCAACCTACCAAAAAACTAGACGAAATAAACCTGCCAAAAGAAATCCTCAAAACAGCCTTAACTAAACTACAGGCTGAATTAATCTTAGAACTATGCGGCAGTCCTTATCAAAGAGATACAAATAGACAGTTTCAAAGAGCTGCAGTCACAAACAGAACTCTAAAAACTAGACATGGTCCAATACAGTTCAAGCTTGTGGTGGTGCGTAATTTAGAAAATAATTCTTATTTTAGGCCACTTTTGATATATTTGGGCGTT
>JAITBW010000006.1 GCA_031283385.1 Nitrososphaerota archaeon | reverse complement strand
CCGATTTAGCGGCTCGCTCAAAGAACATGCCCCGTACTTTATCGTGATTTTCAACATTTTGCGACCTTGTGAAAATCATTACACTAACATATCTCTCTATATGTGAAGACTCTCAATATTTGGAGCTATTTCAGATGGGGCTCAACAAGAAACTATGAGTCGCTGTGGTAAGTACGTAAGTAATAATACTGATTTATAGTTAGAAAGTGTGTTTTGTTTTTTATTGGTTTGTGGTTTTTGCCCAGACTCGGCATGTTCCTTCGTTTGAGACCATGCATGCGCCGATTGGTTTTGCGGGTGTGCATGTTTTTAGAAATATTGGGCATTGGTCTGGTTTAATTTTTCCAATGATTACTTTGTGGCATTGGCAGTTTTGTTGTATGTCTTTGCCTTCTGGTGTTTGTATGTTGAATTTTGTTTGGGCGTTAAATTGTTTAAATTCGTCTTTTAGGGTGAGTGCTGATTTTTCTATTTTTCCTATTCCTCTCCAGTTTCCTGCTGAAATATTGAAAACGTCATGTATTGCCTCTATTGCTTTAGGGTTGCCTTCTGGTTTTACAACTCTTACGTACTCGTTTTCTAAGCATGCCTTGCCTTGGCTTATTTGGCGCATGAGTAGATATATTGACATTAATACGTCGTTAGGTTCAAATCCTCCTATGACTGTTGGCATTTTATACTTGTCTGGAAACATTTCATAGGGCTTTAGTCCTGTAATGACACTGGCATGGCCTGGTGCTATGAAGCCGTTAATTTGTAGGTCATCAATACTTAGTAATAATTCCATTGCCGGCGGAATTAACCGATGTGACACTAGAAAACTAAAATTCTCTGGAGGGCCTTCTATGATTTCTATAGCGGTTGACGGTGCAGTGGTTTCAAATCCAACCGCGAAAAACACAAAATTCTTGTCTTGCTCTTTTTTTGCCATATTTATAGCATCAGAAATTGAGTAGACAACTCTAACATCAGCGCCAGTCGCTTTAGCCTCTAGAAGTGAAGAGTTGCTGCCTGGGACTCGTAGGACATCTCCGAAGCATGTAATTACTATGCCTTTTTTGGCTAAAAGTATTGCTTTATCAACTTCTACCGCTGGCACGATACATACAGGGCATCCAGGTCCTGCGATAACTTCTACGTTATCTGGTAAAAGGCTGCGCAGACCATAGTGAGTAATTGTCCACTCATGGGTGCCACACACATGACAAAATTTCACGTCCCCAGTTTTAACCGCTAAAACTTTAATTTTATCCACAATTTGCCTTACAAACTGCGCATCCCTAAACACATACTTCTCCTCCGCGACATGTCAAACACTTATAATTACTACCCTTACTACTGTTGTTATTGTTGTTGCCTGTTATGGTGGTTGTCCAGTTTCTAAGATAGTATTCCACATCTTTAACGTCTCTTTAGCGTCTTCTTCTGTTACAACTTGAATAGCATAACCGGCGTGAACAATAACATACTCTCCTATTTTCGCATTAACAAGCGAAATATTTACACTCCGCAAAACACCTTGCCCAAAGTCTACATTCGCACAGTTGCCGTCAACACTTACAATAAGCGCAGGGATAGCTAAACACATAACAAAACCAAATAAACACGTTTAATCAATGATAAAAATAGTTTGGTTTTAAAAACCTGAAAAACCCGCAACAACCGCCTGACCAAAAGAAACCCCGCCATCCCCCACAGGCACTCTTTCATGCACAACAAACTCTAAACCCGAAGACTCTACAATATTTTGCAATAAACCCGCCAAAATACTATTACTCGCAACGCCACCTGAAAAACCAACCGCGCCTACACCCTGCTCACACGCTCTCTCCACAGCTAACTCCCCCAAACCCCGCGCTAAATAGGCATGAACGGAATACGCCAAATCTGTCACAGACAACTTTAACCTATTCTCATACACAACACCTACCAAACCCGTCGTATCCAAAACACCCCCCCGAAAAACAGGCTCAAGCCCTAACACATCCACACCACCAAGTGCCACAGACTCCAATTTCATAGCCGCCTCACCCTCATAACTACGCTTACAACAAACACCCAAAACAGCCGAAACCGCGTCTAGCACACGACCACAGCTAGACGACTGCACAACACCCACACCATTACCACTTTGAAGTTGTTCTAAAACAAGCTTTGCCTCTGCCGCGCCATAAGGCAAATGATCCTTATTTTGCAACAAAAACTCTCCAATATCCACCCCAAACTTTTGCAAAAAACCAGCCGCAACACGAACCGGATACCTACTAGACACATCTCCCCCCAACAACGGCTGCGGCTCTAAATGACCAAGACGACTAAACTCTGATGAGTCTGCTTGACACATTAAAACTTCGCCTCCCCACGCTTCACCATTAACGCCATAGCCGTAGCCATCGCAGATAATTCCTACTAGCTCATTTAAGCCATGTTCTCCCATTAATGCTGCGGCGTGTGCATGATGATGCTGCACTCTGACAAGCGGCAGATTTAGTGAGTTAGCCCACTCATTAGCTAAGGTGGTTGTGGTAAATTTGGGGTGTAAGTCACATGCTAAAACTTCCATTTTGCCCTTAGTTAAATTTAGCAGATGTTTTGCTGCGTCAGCAAAAAACGTGCGGGTTTCCACGTTTTCGATATCACCTATATGTTGGCTAATGAATGCTTTATCTTTAAGTAAAATGCAGCTCGTATTGTTTAACTCGCCACCAAAACCCATAGCCTGCCGTAGTGATTCAGGCTTCATTTTAATAGGTGTAGGGGCATATCCGCGGCTTCTCCTTAGAAAAACTTGTCTATCTTTGTGGGCTCGTATTATAGAGTCATCGCAGCGGTGGGCAATTTTGCGATTGTGACACAAGAAATAGTCTACGGTGTCTCCGAGAATTTGTAGGGCTTCTTTGTCGTCATTTATTATAGGCTGATTTGAAGAATTTGCGCT
>JAITBW010000177.1 GCA_031283385.1 Nitrososphaerota archaeon | reverse complement strand
TCGGCTAATGATATAGCTTCTAGTGGTAATACTGGTGTGGCGCAGCTTGTTTTAAGTACGCAGGGTTCTATTGGTTATGTTGAGCTTGCGTATGCGTTGCAGACGGATATGTCTGTTGCGGCTGTGCAGAATTCTGCGGGTAATTATGTTTTGCCGACTTTGGAGTCTACTACGTTGGCTGCTCAGGCTGTTGCGTCTGCGGGTTTGCCTGCAGGTAGTGCTGATTGGGCAAATGTAAACCTACTTAATGCCGACGATGCAAACGCCTACCCAATTGTAAGCTTTAGTTATATGCTAGTCTACAAAGAACTTAACGTTATTCCAGATATGACTCAAGAACGTGCTACAGCACTTGTCCAATTCCTATGGTATATAATACACGATGGACAAAATTTAGCTACTAACTTAAACTATGCCGCACTACCCGATAACGTTGTAGCCCTTAACATAGAAACTATTCAATTAATAACATTTAACGGACAAACAATAACAACATTGTAAGAGTGAAAAAATGAAGTCTCCAAATAAACAACAGCAAATTCAAAAAACAACAAAATCTAAGGTAACTGGAGATAACATCTTTAAAATTCTCACAACCATAATTGCCACTTCAGCGTTAATCATACTATTAATAACAGGATATACATTGGTAAAAGGCTCAATACCTGTAGTACAAAACTTTGGTGTAAACTTCTTTTTTGGACAACAATGGAACCCTGTTGAAGGAAGAGAAATCTATGGCATATTACCATACATTTTAGGCACACTCACAACTTCAGGCGTAGCCTTACTTATAGGAGTACCCCTAAGCCTTGGCATAGCAATATTTCTAGTAGAAATGGCTCCCAAATCTCTACGTGTACCTATAAGTTACATCATAGAGCTACTCGCAGCCGTGCCAAGCGTAATCTATGGCCTATGGGGTCTTCGCGTACTACGCGGATGGATGGTAACATACATAGAAACCCCCCTATCAAAATACCTCGGATGGATACCCATATTTAGCGGCAACCCACAAGGCTTAGACATTTTCACAGCCGGCGTTATACTAGCAATTATGATTATACCTACAATAGCTTCCCTTTCAAAAGAAGTCCTAACAGCTGTACCTAACTCTATACGCGAAGGCGCATATAGCATTGGCGCAACAAAATGGGAAGTCACAAAACGCTGGGTATTAAGCTATGGCAAATCAGGCATATTCGCCGCTATAATACTAGGACTAGGCCGAGCCATAGGCGAAACAATGGCTGTTACAATGCTAATAGGCAACGCCACAGGCCCTTCCGCTATGCCTACATCACTATTCCAATCCGGCCAAACAATGGCCTCCCTTATAGCCAACGGCTTTACAGAAGCCACAGCCGGATCCCTAAAATATTCAACATACCTAGGCGTAGGCCTAACATTACTCATAATGAGCCTAGTAATCAATGTTGGAGCGCACCTCATTATGACACGTGTGTTCAAAGTCAAAGGAGGCGCAATTGAACAATGATGCACAGTTACGGCTTTAGAAAATTCAAAAACCACCTATTCTTCATAATATGCGCCATATGCGTAATAATCGCTATAATACCCCTAGCTAGTATACTATTCGAAGTCACCAAAAACGGCGCACCACAGCTAAGCCTAACTTTTCTAACCGGCACAAACGCCAACGGCGGCATAGGCCCCGCCATACAGGGAACACTCATACTCATAGGCCTAACCAGCGCCATAGGCATACCCATAGGCATACTATCCGGCATATACCTCTCAGAATTCGGAAACAACAAATACGCACAAAACCTACGAACCATAAACAACATAATAACACAATTCCCCTCCATAATAATCGGCATAACAGTATACGGCATACTAGTCCTAGCCCTAGGCTCCTTCTCAGCCCTAGCAGGAGCCATCGCATTAGCCTTCATACTAATACCCATAGTAACAAGAACAACAGAAGAATCACTAAAACTCGTCCCAAACAACATACGAGAAGCATCACTAGCACTAGGAGCACACAACTGGCGCACAACACTAAATGTAGTACTCCCAACAGCCAAAAACGGCCTCCTAACAGGCACACTATTAGCCGTCGCCAGAATCGCCGGCGAAACAGCACCCCTAATAATGACCATCATGGGAAACAGATACTTTTTCCAAGGCCTAAACCAACCACTAGCAGCCCTACCTCTAGAAATCTGGAAAGACGCACTACAACCCTACCCTGACGTACAAGCCCGAGGCTGGGGTGCCGCACTAATACTCATATTAATAGTACTAATAGTAAACATAGTAGTAAGAATAGCCACCAGGAGCAAAATGAAAACATGACAACAACAACTACAACAATAACACAAGAAGAACAAAACAACAAACATGTAACTAATGACCAAACACAACAAGAAATAGACCAAACAGCTAAAATGCAAGCTATAAACGTCAACGTCTGGTTTGGCCAAAAACACGTCCTAAAATCAGTAAATTTAACAGTAAAACCCAACACAGTTACCGCAATAATCGGACCCTCAGGATGCGGCAAATCCACATTCTTACGCTGCTTCAACCGCATGCACGAATTAGCACCCAACGCTAAAATGACCGGCAAAATCCTACTAGACTGCGAAGACATATACGAACGCAAAATAGACCCCGTACAAATCAGAAGACGCGTCGGCATGGTATTCCAAAAACCAAACCCATTCCCAACAATGAGCATATACGACAACGTCGCCGCAGGACTAAAACTAACAGGAACAAAAAACGGCAAACACCTCGACGATATAGTAAAACGCAGCCTCGAACAGGCAACACTTTGGGACGAAGTTCACGAAGACCTCAAAAAACCTGGCACCAGCATCTCAGGCGGCCAACAACAACGACTCTGCATCGCACGCGCAATAGCACTACAACCTGAAGTAATACTTATGGACGAACCATGCTCAGCACTTGACCCCATTGCAACAGCAAAAATCGAAAAACTAATAATAGAACTTAAACGAAATTATGCTGTAGTCATAGTTACACATAACATGCAACAAGCATCACGCATATCTGACTATACAGCATTTATGTACATGGGTGAACTAATAGAGTTCGGCGAAACAAGACAACTTTTCGAAAACCCAAAAGTCAAATTAACAGAAAACTATATCACAGGAGCATTCGGTTAAAAGAGGAACAAAAAATGAGCAGACTAATAGATATCGTATTAGACGACCAATCAATACTACTGATAGAAATGGGCGAATTAACATATCAAGCCCTATCAACATCAATTAAAGTATACATAGACGGCATATCCGCACAAGAAAAAGTTCGAGAAATGTCTGACAAATTAATGATTATGGCAGACGAAGTCGAAAACCGAGCATTCGAACTCATCACCAGATTCCAACCCGTAGCCTCAGACCTACGCGCTATTAAATCATACATGAAAATAGGATACGACTTCGCACGATACGGCAGATACGCACTTGACATTTCCTGCATAAACGACCAAATAAACGGACTAAAAGAATGCAGCACAGACATAAAAAAATCAGTCGAAAAAATGAGCGAAAAAGTCCTCCAAATGGTAAAAGTTAGCATTGACGCCCTACGCGAACATGATGTCGAATTAGCCAGAACCATAGCAAAAGTTGAACAAGAAGTAGATGAAATGTATCTAAACCACCTAAAACTACTTGACGAAGAAAACGACACCACAAAATGCATAGTCTCCAGCGCACTAATGACCCGATACCTAGAACGCATAGCCGACCACGCAGTATACGTATGCGAATCAATAATATACATAGTCACCGGCGAAAAAACCAAAATGCGATAACAAAAAACCAACAACCTATCGCAATATTAAACCATAATCTTCTTTAAAACAAGCAACCCAAAAACTCCATATTGCCCATATTAACTTACTATATCAATAAACCTACAAACACTTTTCGCCTAACAAATGTCTTTCACTCTACTAATATGCCTTTTTTAGTGATTGCTGCATTTACCTTTAATAGGTCTTTAAACATTTCCAATTTATGTATCCGCTAATTGACGACGTCGGCAGCTTTCCATTGCCTAAAGGCGTTAATAGGGAAACTTTTGCACAAGCTTACCTGAAAACAAGAGAAGCTATCATAAACAACCAAGACCCTATAAATGATGAATTCCTACAAAAAAATTTCTGCCAAATAGTTAAAGACTCTTTTCGAAAAAAACTAACCTGCGGCATAGACGTCGTCACTTTCCCACAACAATTTAACGGATTAAGACAAATCGGCGACGCAATTCACGAGGTAATGACACAGGGCTCCTTTATAGTAGACCCAGCTAAAGCAATACTACCTGAAGTTTATGTACTTAATAGATACGCTAAAGAATTAAGCGAAGAATTCAACAAAAAAATCCTATTACGCATATGCCTATTCGGCCCCCTCGAACAATATATACACGAAATCGGCACCACAGTCTACCCCGACGTACTCGAAGGATTTGCAGAAACAATAAACAACTTTGCCAAAAACGCCATATTAAACAACAAACACATTGAAACAAAAGCAATCTCCATCGACGAACCTAGCTATGGCCATACAAACTTGACCACCACAACCGATATCATCATAAAAACCCTACAAAAAGCATACGACTTCCAAGGCCCAACCCGACAAATACACCTACACTCCACCAGCGGAATACGCGACTTAACAAATGTAAAAAACCTAGACGTATTATCATTCGAATATGCATCCTCCCCAAAAAACATTAATGACATACCCAAGAAACTATTAGAAGAAACCAATAAACAAATACGCGTAGGTATAACACGTACAGACATTGATGCCCTATGGGCTGAAGCATACGAAAAAGGCATTGAAAAACCCGCAGCTGAACAACTCGTTGAATCTGTTGAAACTATTCGCAAACGATACATTACCGCCAAAGAAAAATACGGCGAAACATTCACATTCACAGGTCCTGACTGCGGCTTAGGCAGCTGGTCTGACCAAGACGTAGCTGCTTTAGTTCTAAAGCGAACGGTTGAAGCAGTGAAATCACCTTGATTACCCCTTCAAGTGGCAATTAACACTTGATCTTTAAATATCCCCTGAAAAAATTAGTTGACAAATATGTTAAACGTTGCAATCCCTGACCATTATAGGCAGAATATAATTGTGCGAGGTAGAGTTAATAAGGATGAGAATAGGCAACGTTGACATTTCCAGCAAATTTGTTCTTGCTCCAATGGCTGCTGTTAATTGTACTTCTTTTCGGATGCTTTGTAAGGAAAATAAGGCTGGTTTGGTCTATACTCAAATGTTTGATGTAGAGTCTGTTAAAAACAAGAGTAGAAGTGAAGTTAAAGATATTCTTAATATCGTTGAGTCTGAACGGCCTGTAAGTGTACAGTTAATTGGTAACAGGGAAGAATCGATTTTAAAAAGTATAAAGCAGGTTGAAGATTTTGCTGACATTATTGATTTTAATGTTGGCTGTAGCGAAAAAGAAATATTAGCTCAGGGCTATGGCGCTAAGTTGTTATCTGATCCTGTTTTATTGACAAAAATTGTGGCAAAAATGGTTCAAGTAACTGCTAAACCTGTTACAGTAAAAATGCGCATAGGTATAGATGCCCAAAAAATAATCGCTGTAAATATTGCTAACAGTTTAGAAAATGCTGGTGCAGCAGCAGTTTGTATTCATGGACGAACAGCGCAGCAGAAACTTGCAAAAAAAGTTAACTGGACTATAATGAAACAGGTAAAGGAAAAACTCTTAGTCCCTGTTATGGCTAACGGTGACGTTACCAGTTACATGCAGGGGCTTGATCTTTTAAGTAAAACAACTTGTGATTTTGTAATGATAGGCAGAGGCGCCAGAGATCGACCCTGGATTTTTAATCCCGAAAAAACCCAAATTGATAATGCTGACATAAAAAAACAAATTCTACGATTCATTGAACTATATACCAAATATGAAAAACGTGGCTCATCACAAGAAGTACGAGAACACGTTTTTTGGATGCTCAAAGACTATACCACCAAACAAAACACAAGAAAAGTCCTAAACCTAAGATATATAAAAGATATCGAAAAATTCGTTTACCAACTACCATAGACTTTAGCATAAAACTATCCCCTATGGTGTTATCATCAAAATGACCTTGTTGAAAGCTAACAATTGGTTTGCGCATGATGCTATTTTTGATTTCATACTCTTAATTTTACAACGTCTAACTTTTTTCGATCCTACGAAGCGGTCTTTTTAATTTTACAAAATCAACTCTTATAGGTCTTTATATGTACTTTTACTTTGTTCATTGCCCAATCATAGTGACTTGCAGTTACCGAAATACAATATTGCCCCAAACTTGACGTTCCCGTCCAATTGAAATGCTTTTTCTCAAAAAGCTCAACATCAGTAAATTCTTCAATTAACACCATGACCTTTTTATGACTGTCTTTTACCATCTCTTTTGACTTATCATATGACGTATTTTGATGCTTTTCCCAAAAGCCGATATTCATAGCACCATAAGTTTTCCAATTATACGGAGATGGCAAAAACGACCTTTCTTCACCCCTCACGTTACTTGATACCAAATATAGCCGATTAACTTAAGTTTTAGATGTGTGTTTGTTGTTTGTTATGACCCATAGCAGAGATTTCAGAGAAGCCGCAATTACCTACAAACAAAACGGTCACACCCTAAAACAAGTGTGTGAAATCTTTAAAATCAACCCACAAACCTACTACAACTGGAAAAACCAAAAACAAAAAACAGGAACCCTCCAACCAAAAAAACACGGCCCACGAAAACGAAAAATCGACAACCAAAA
>JAITBW010000174.1 GCA_031283385.1 Nitrososphaerota archaeon | reverse complement strand
CTCACCACGGCTCTTATTTGAGCATAATAGAATATCTGCTTTGGTTGCGCAGGGTGAGGTTATTGTAAACATGTTTTCTGGTGTTGGTTGTTTTTCTATTTTAATTGCTAAGCGTCATGACACAAAAGTTTACTCTATTGATATTAATCCACTAGCGTACGAGTTTATGCAAGAAAATGTGCAGCTCAATAAGGTCTTTGATAGTGTTATTCCACTGTTAGGTGATGCTAAAGAAATTGTTAATTCGCAACTGCGAGGTGTAGCCGATCGGGTATTGATGCCCTTGCCTGAATTAGCTCTTGAGTATTTGCCCTATGCGCTGTTGGCTCTCAAATCATCTGGGGGATGTATTCATTACTTTGATTTTCAACATGCTGCTAAAGATGAGGATCCAGTTGAGAAAACTTGTCAAAAAGTCGTTAAGTGTTTGGATAATTTAGGTGTAATTTATCGTATTGGTTTTTCTCGTGTTATCCGCAGTATTGGTCCTAATTGGTATCAGACAGTTTTGGATATTTATGTATCTGGTTTACCAAGTAAGTTTTTATAGAAACAAGTTTAACTATATTTTTGTGACGCTTGTATGAAACGTGCATTGTTAGACATTTTGGCCTGCCCAATTGACAAACATCATCCACTTGATTTGTTAGTGTTTGAAGAAAAAGATGAAGTTGTTGAAGGTGTAATTATCTGTCCAGAATGTCATCGTTGGTACCCTATTCGTGATGAAATCCCAGAAATGCTCCCAGATGAACTGCGTAAAGATGCTGAAGATTTGCCGTTTCTTAAAAAATGGAAAGAGCATATTCCAGAAGACATTGTAAAAAACGGTAAACCCTTCAATTTGAAGGGCTAACATTTTCCTACAAATTAATCATTTAACTTTACAACAGCGTTTTTAGCTGAAGATTGCATAGCCGCCGAGGCAATTTCTAATGCTTTATAGCCGTCTTCACCTGTAATCATGGGTGTTTTCTTTTTAGTAATGCATTCAATAAAATGCTCAAGTTCAGCTTTCAAAGGCTCCTTAAACACATTTCTAGGCTGTACAGTTTCAACAGCATTGTCAATCCATAGTTCTTGACTGTTATAATCTAGTCGCATTATAGCTTCGCTGCCTGTTACATTTAAAGAGCGAATTTTATATGGTGTCAACCAGTTAGATTCAATAAACGCTGTTTTGCCGTTTTCATAAGTTAACATTATCTGAGCATAATCCTCAAATTGCCTATGACGCATGCTACCCAATTTAGCATACACACTTACCGGCTCCTCATTTGAGATAAATCGTGTAACATCAATATCGTGAATTGCCGTGTCTTTCACAATACCTACATCCCCGATTCTCTCAGGCCACTGTGTAACCCTTTTTGCAGTAGCAGAAACCATCTCGCCAATTTTTTTAGTCTCTACTGCCTGTTTTATCTGTTGAAGACCTGGAATAAATCGCATTAAAAAACCAACCGTTAAATGTAACCCGTTTGCTTTAGCAGTATCTATTAATGTTTGAGCCTGTTTTATATCAGTGGCCATGGGTTTTTCTACAAGTACATGTTTGCCTGCATGTAAACATTTTAGTGCTTCTTCTGCTAGCTTTATAGACCATGTACATACACTAACTGCTTGAATTTCAGGATCTTTTAGCATTAATGAGCTATCAGTGTAAGCTTTTGCGCCATACTGTTCCGCTACAACTTTTGCGCGTTCAGCGTCAACATCACAAATTGCAACCAGATTGGTGTCTTCAAGTTCTTTATAGATTCGTGAATGATTCTTTCCCCAAAAACCTGTTCCGATTACTGCTACTCCCGTACTATTCAAGATTTATCTCCTATCCCTCTTCCTATTCCACAATATATGAAGCCTTCTATTCGCACATTTTCCGGCTTCATTATACCTATTAAATCTACAAGCACAGCAGGTCTTTTCATACTTGTTTTAATTTTTCTAAGATTTAACTGCTCAAACTGTTCTTGCCCTGTTAGAATCACAATACAATCCGCGCTTTCCACAGTTTCATTCAAACTTTTCTTCAAAAACGGTTGCCCCTCGATGTTTTCACTTTTTGTAAGTAACGGATCATATAATGCAACTTTTGCGCCTTTAGCAATTACCGCATTTATGTACCTCGCTGTCGCAGTATCCTGATTAGTGCTTCCAATTACAGCAACTTTTGCTCTTCGCAAACTTTTATCACACCCACGAAGAGTTTCTTGAGTTAAATTAATTGCGTATTTAATGACTTCTTCATTAATTTGCCTACTAAGTGCCGGCAGTCGAAGTTTAACGTTAAAATTTTCTGCGCTCTCAATAAGTAAATATGTTCCTTTTCGATTCTCTTCCTCATCAACTGTGGGACAAAAACTCGAATTATCATCGTCACTGATTAACTTTTGAACCTTAAAATAGTCCATTCCAGCACTTTCACAGAAAACCGCTAACTCTTTAGCTAAAGCAGTACACGCGTCATGTTGCGCCATTTTAAAGAGCACCGCCAACTCTGCAAATTTAACGTGACTAGCCTGTTTAACTTTAGGTGTTAACGTTTTAAGAACATCAGTTGCAACGTTTAAACTCTGTAAATCAGTTGCAGCAACAATTAATTCTACATTTTTTAAAGATTTTACTGTATACGACTTTGAAAACTGTAACGGATTATATGCTAAAAGAAAGTCTTTACCACATTTTAATCCTGAAGTGTTCTCAAGAGTTTCTCTCAACATAGTTTCCACGGCACCAAAACTATTGATGCCTCCATAAATCAAAAGAGAACCTTGCTTTAAAGACATACCAACCTGCTTATACGCAGCCTTTAACTCCGAGCTATCAACTCTATTTTTTGTATCCAATTTTACATTTATAGCTAAAACTACTATATCACCCTGAGAAACAGCACTCTTTCGCACGCTTGAAATAACTAAATTACCCCGAATTATGTGTTTTTTCAGACGCGCCTCAATTTCAGGATCTACACAACAATTCTTAGCTTTGGTTAACCGCTTTAACAAACTTGGATTATCATCATTACAAATAACTTTGAACCCTGCTGCCGCAAAGGCATCTGCATAAAGCAAGCCGTTCTGTCCACACCCAATTATACTAACAGTGTATTCAGCTCTCTTCTCTTCGGAATCTAAATCTTGAGCTTGTAGCTTTAATACCGGTGGCATACGATAATCATCCTCTTACATTTACAATTTAAAAATCAAATTTTTTGAAGTAACTCTTTAATTCTCAAACTGTACTCCTCAACTAATTCTAGTGCCTTTTCTTTTGTTTTCGCCTCAACATACAGCCTAAAAACAGGTTCAGTACCGCTTGCCCTAATCAAAATAGAACTTTGATCATTAAACCAGATTTTTACCCCGTCAATAGTGTTAACATTTCCATTTTTAAACTGTTCATAAATTTTTGTCTGCAACAGTTCCTTCTTCTCTTTAGGGCACTCGACTTTTCTTTTCTCAATAAAATACTGCGGTTGTTCAGCAATAAGTTCCGAAAGTTTTTTGCCCGTTTCAGTCATTATCTCTAAAAGTAACGCTGTTGTCATGGCACCATCTCGAACTGCTTGATGTGGTCCGTAAAAGACTCCTCCGTTTTCTTCACCACCCAACTTGGCATTTACTTCCCTCATTTTATGCGAAACAGTTACGCTACCAACTTTTGTCCACTCAACTTTACCATCATAAATGTCTGCTATGTTTTTAATTAGTGTTGATGAACTTACAGGAGTAACTACAGTTGCACCTTTATTTTTTAAAAGAAACTGTTTTAAAACAACAGCAAACGTTTTATCTCCCATGTAAACCTCGCCAGTTTCATCAACAAAAATTGACCTATCAGCATCACCATCAAATGCTACACCCATATCTGCACCTATAGCCTTCACAGTTGCAGATAACTCCCCAAGACTCTCTGGACACGGTTCGGGTTGTCTACCTGGAAATGTCCCATCAATATTAGCATTTATACTAGTTACCTTACAACCTAATTCCCGCATCAAAGACGGCGCGGTTAATCCTCCCACACTATTTGCAGAGTCGACAACTACATGAAAATGCTTCTTGGAAATTTTTTCTACATCCACTTGATCTTTAATAGCAGAAATATACTCATCATTAATACCTGGTATCTCTCTCATTTCTCCCAATTTATCCCACGAAGCAAAATTGAAACAGGCATCAAAATAAATCCGCTCAATTTCCACTTCTTGCTCATGCGATATTTCAACTCCATCCTTCCAGACAACCTTAATCCCGTTATATTCAGCAGGATTATGAGATGCCGTAACAATAATTCCTCCATCCATCTTGTGATTTTTAACAGCCAACTGAAGGGACGGTGTCGGTGCCATACCCGCGAAATACACATTACAACCCGTTGCAGTTAAACCTGACATTATCGCTTTAGCTAACATTGACCCGCTAGTTCTTGCATCATGTCCTAAAAGCAAATTTTTCTTCCCAAAAAAAGTTCCAATAGCTAACCCAATCTTAACTACTATTTCAGGTGTTAACTCTACATTAACAAGTCCTCGTACACCATTTGTGCCAAAAAGGCTCTTTGACGTGCTCATAAACATTTGCCCTCGTGATTAACAGATAATATTCCTTTTTAAAATAGTTTCAGATACTTCCTTAGCTGGACAAATAGCAAAGTCTTCAGTTAAGTTAACATTATCTCTGATTTTAACCTGATCTGAAATAATGCAGCCATTATTAACTCGAACGTTTTTACCAATGATTGCGCCTTCACCTATTATTGCACCATTAACTATGGAGTTATCGCCTATTTCCACGTCAGGAAAAACTATGGAATTATAAATCTGTACATTATCCCTAAGTACGACATTTCTTCCCAAAGTTACATACGGACCAACAATAGTTTTTTTTCCAACGGTAACATGTTTGTCTATAGCTATAGGCATTTCAACTTTAGCTCCCTTGAACGTTTTGATCTTTTTATTTAACGCTAATCCATCCAGGATAATTTTGTTAGTTAACAAGTACTCTTCAGGTTTGCCAATATCCATCCATAAATCATTAAACGTATGACCAAAGAGTTTGTGTTCTTTTGTAAGTAACGGAAAAATTTCGCGCTCTATTGAACACGGTTTACCTTTAGGAATATAATCAAACACTTTTGGACTTAAAACGTAAGCTCCGGCGTTAATCAAATTAGTTGGTGCTTGTCCTTCGGGCGGTTTTTCGATAAACCTTTTAACACGTTTGTCTTTTTCCAGCTCTACAACGCCATATCTGCATGGATTATCAACTTTGCATAAAGCAATAGTTGCTAATGCATCCGTATTTACATGCGTATTAAATAATTGTTTATAGTTAATGATAGTAAGAATATCGCCATTCAAAACGATAAACGGTTCATCATGACCAACAAGTTTTTCTGCGTTTTTTATAGGTCCAGCAGTTCCCAGAGGCATCTTAGGGGGGTCAATTACATATTTGATCTTTAGCCCACATTTAGGCAGTTTTTGCTGCTTTATATGAAACTGCGTTAAAGCATTAACCGCTAAAATAACTTCTTTTACGTCGTTATTAGCGAGTTCTTCAAAAATCCATTGCAGTAACGGTTTGTTTACTATTGGAAAAAGTGTTTTAGGTCTGCTACAGCTTAAAGGACGTAGTCTTGTTGCAAATCCGCCTGCTAAAATCACTGCCTTCAGATATGTCACCTTTGATGAATAACAATAAAACATTTTTATATAAACAATTATGAAAGCGCATCATCTTAATAGGTTAAAAAATTGTATAGAAAACCTCGCACTGACCATTGGTGATAGTGTGCTGATTGTTAAACTTGACAAAACGGTTTTTTTATTCTCACTCGATGGATGTTGGAGGTTAATGTGCTAAATCGTAAATGATGTGAGTAATTTCTGATGTTTCATTTATTGCGTGTTTTACTGTTCTTTAATTAACCTTTTATGAATATAGCACTGGGATATCAAAAAGTATGTTTAGAAGTTCTTCTTTATTTAATTAAATGTCATAGGAAGTTTTGGATTTGGATCTAAATGAAATTGACGTAAAAATTCTTAAATGTCTTTTAGAGGATGCAAGGCTCTCAAGTAGACAGATAGCTAAAAATGTTGGTGTATCTATCGGTACAGTTTTGTCTAGAGTAAAAAAGATGGAAGATGTAGGTCTAATAAAAGGTTATTCAGTTACTCTGGATCATGAAAAACTTGGTTATCACTTAACTGTTGTAACAGAAATAACTGTTTCTAAAGGTAAATTGCTTGAGACGGAGCGTGAAGTAGCAAAAATTCCCGGTGTCTGCGGTGTTTATGACGTAACTGGTTTGACAGATACTGTTATTGTAGCTAAATTTAAGAGTCGAGAAGATTTGAGTGTTTTTACGAAACGTCTGCTTGCATTGCCATACATTGAGCGAACTATTACTCATGTAGTTCTAGCTACGGTAAAAGAAAATTTTGAATTATTGTAAAATGTTTTTTCATTTTACTTTTTTATTTCTGGCTACATTTTTCTCTCTTATCTGTGAACTCTTTAGTTTCTTTTGTGATTTTAGTATCTGCTTCTATTGAAGTGGTTATCCATGTGTTTCCGCCGATTACAACGTTGTCTCCAATGATAGTGTCTCCTCCTAGTAGAGTTGCGCCGCTGTAAATTATAACATTATTTCCAATAGTTGGATGACGTTTGCGACCTCTTATGATGTTGCCTTTTGAGTCTGTAGGAAAACTTAGTGCTCCTATGGTTACTCCCTGATAAAGTTTTACATTATCGCCAATTTCTGATGTTTCACCAATGACAACGCCAGTGCCGTGATCGATAAAGAAGCTTTTGCCAATTTTTGCGCCTGGATGAATGTCAATGCCTGTTAATGAGTGCATATGTTCACTCATAATTCTTGGAATTAATGGTACACAGCGTATGTAAAGTTCATGTGCTATTCGATAAGTTGTTATTGCCATCACACACGGATAACTTAGTATGACCTCATCAGTGCTTACCGCGGCTGGATCCCCTTTATGTGCTGCCTCTATGTCACTACTAAGCGTTGAGCGAATTTCTGGAAGCCTTTCCAGTAGCTCTTTAACAACTATTCGTGCACGCTTTTGACAAATATCCTGTGGGCACTCGCTGATTTTTCTACATATATACTTAAGACTTTTTTCAACCTCAATGGTTAAACGTTCATAAATAGAGGTTAGTTTAGTTCCTAAACAAAATTTTATGTCAGCCTTACTGATTTCAGAATCGCCAAGGTAACCTGGGAAAAGAACTGTGAAAAGATCATTTAAAACTTCAATGACACTGTTTTTAGACGGTAAATCTTTACCCTCAAGATGATCCATTCCACCACAAATATGATAATTTGTCACTATCTTGTCTACAAGATTAGGCAAACCATTTTCAACCCATTTTTCTTCACTCTGCTGATTATTTGTCATGAGAACCTCAATCATTTTGTCCGGATTACAGCAATCATATTCTTCACAGCTTTTCTTCTTGCATTCTTCACACTTTTTAGAGGTAGGCAAGTTACTTTTTGGCTCCATTGCATTTCCTTCTTTTTCACTACTAAATAATAAATTAGAAGAGTAATATAAAAAAAGCGTAAAAGAGCTGAAAAATTAGTACCACTTGCTTTTTTACCGTAAAGTTTACCAATATTTCAAACATGTTAATTTGTGTATTTTTGTTTCTTCAATCAAATATCTATGTGTGTAAACGCGTGAAATGCTCTTTTTATAACCATTAAAAACTAGCATGACCCAAGTGACACGTAAAAATCTAACTCAGAAACTCTTCTCTAAAGTAAAGCCTTTAAATGTAACAAATAAATTTATATCAACGCATACCTCACAACAACAGAAATATTATATGCGGAGGTCGCCCAGCATGGCCAAAGGCGTAGGACTGAGGCTCCTATCCTGCAGAGGTTCGTGGGTTCAAATCCCACCCTCCGCACCAGTTACTTGGGTATAGTGCGTATCCCCAAAATCGGGGTTTAAAAAAACCCAAAAACAACAATAACATGAAACCCCAACAAAAACCCGGCAAGTCATCTCCGTTTTGGATGAGCCTGTACATAATTATCAACAGCGACTTGCCCGATCCCGCCACAACATAGCACCCCTGCCAAATGGCGCGATTAGTTTACAGTTTTTAGATCACATGGGAGCACTTAACCTCTCTGTGGGCAGAGTCTCAAAATACGCCGCACACCTAACCCTACTACGCATAATAGGTGACGATGTTAAACTTAAAACTCTAACTAAAGCCGATGCAGAACGAATTGTTGTCGCTATAAATGCCCGACCAAATAAAGCTTCAACCAAATCCGACAACAAACTACTTTTGCGTAAACTGGTGCAATATGCCAAAAAAGAAAGTTGCGCCAAAGGCACACCACTACTGGTAACCGCTGGAAACCGTAACTTATATCTCTA
>JAITBW010000165.1 GCA_031283385.1 Nitrososphaerota archaeon | reverse complement strand
TATTATGGTTTGTATTCTAGGCGTACTTCTGGTAGTCTTCAGAAAGTTCTTACTTGTCTTAGTCGTGAAAAAGTTTCTGTTAGGTTTAGGCGGGTGGTTGTTTGTTGTCCGAATTGTGGTAAAGGTATGGATCTTACTGGTGTGTCTAGGTTTGATGGGGTTGGTGGTTTGGTTTATAGTGCTTGGGGTGGTGAGGGTGATGATGATTGTTGGTAGGGTCTAATTAGTTTGCGCCGAAGGCGCTTTGTTCTAAATGGGTTTAAAGATTTATCGCCCTTTTGGAGCATACAGGTATACTGTTCTGATGCGCCTGTGACTATTGCTTGATTAATCTGTTAGCTGCTTATTTTTTGATAAATTTGAGTACAATTTCTGCCTGTTCATCAGAAATTTTTTTGTTTTCTTGTAATGAAGCGACTATTTCAGAAACTTTGGCTAAAGCATGTACAGTGTATCCTGCTTTTTCCATTTTTTCTTTACCTTCCTGCTCCCGATTTACAATAACTAAAATATGCTTAATCTCTGCTCCTAATTCTTGAAGAGGTTTTATTCCTTCAATTTTTGACAAGCCTTCACTGATTACATCATCGATGAACAAAATCTTGTCCCCCTTTTCTATATTTGCCCCCGCAATTCTGCCGGTTGCCCCATAATTTTTTTCTTCTTTGCGTACGATGACACATGGTAAATTAATTTTGCAGGCGATGCTTGGCGCAATTAGGGCTCCTTTTAGTTCTATTGAAGCAATTTTTGTCAACATGTTAGCACTATTAATCTGGCAAATTTTTTGAGCTGCAATTTCTGCAATAGCACATAATTCTTTGGGTTTTGAAAGCAAACGTGCTATGTCAATATAGTATGGGCTTAATGCGCCTGACTTTATTTTAAAAGACCCAAATTTGATGCACCCTGAATTGTAAAGTGCTTCTGCAACTTTGTCTATACTTGGCTCCATAACCATTCTCACCTGAGAAATGGAAGATAACAATTTAACTCTTTAGATAAAAAAACGCGACAGTTTGAAAAAGTCTTTTTTTTGTAAGGTTCTTTTTTTGCAAATGATACCTTCAACATCTCCTTCTTTTTTATGGTAAAAAAATATTTATGCGTTTGTTGATTATTTTTACTCAGCGATTTACACCGTTTTCATTTTTTAACGGTAACGTTTATAACTCTATTTTATATTTGCTACAGGCGCGAAGCGGAAGTACAATGGGACATCGAAAAGTTCATGCTCCAAGACATGGTTCATTAGCCTATTTGCCTAGGAAACGGGCCAAAAGCCCCGTAGCTAGAATACGCTATTGGCCAGAAATTAAATCAGATTCTCCTAAACTTTTAGGGTTTGCAGCTTACAAAGCTGGTATGACATACATTTTCACAATTGAGGATAAAAAAAGGTCCCCACACTTTGGAAAAGAAGTCATGAAAGCAGTAACTATCCTAGAAACACCACCAATTATCATTTGTGGTTTTAAAACATATACAAAAACACCATATGGTCTGCAAAATATTGGCGAGGTTTGGATGAAGGAACCCCCAGCAATATTTAACAGAGCATTAATTCTGCCTGAAGCATTTGACACAGAAGCAATGCTAGAAAAAGCGCAGAAAAACCTTGAACAAACAACAATAATTCGTGCAGTTACAGCAACTCAGCCCTCGCAAACAAGCCTTTCAAAGAAGAAACCTGAAATCTCCGAAATACAAATTGGCGGAGGTAACATCCAGCAACAATTTGACTATATAAAACAACTTTTAGGTAAAACAGTAACCCTTGAAGAAGTATTCAAAGATGGTCAATATATTGACATTGCTGGCATAACAGTAGGTAAAGGTTACCAAGGACCAGTGAAACGCTGGGGTGTAACTAAACTCCAACATAAAGGTCGTAAAACCAAACGCGGTATTGCCACTTTAGGTCCATGGAATCCTCATCACCTTATGTATTCCGTAGCACGAGCTGGTCAAATGGGATATCATCAACGTTTAGAATATAATAAACGTATCATGAAAATCGGTAAAGACGGAAAAGAAGCAACTGTTAAAGGCGGCTTCATTCGCTACGGCGAAATTAAAGGGTCATATGTCCTAATTGACGGCAGTGTCCCAGGAACAGAAAAACGACAACTACGTTTACGTGTCCCCGCCCGTTCTCCAACAGAAGTCCCTGAAGCTCCACCACAAGTAACATATATCTCATTAGACTCTCCACAAGGAAAATAAAGTGAAACGTCATGCCAGAAAAAACAGCAGAAATTTTTGATTTACAGGGTAAGGCAACTGGAAAAGTAGACCTCCCTCAAGTCTTTTTTACACCACTAAGACCTGACGTAATTAAACGTGCGGTATTAGCTATCCAATCAAATCGTCTCCAACCACAAGGACGAGACCCCATGGCTGGAAAACGCACAACCGCAGAATCTCGCGGAGTCAATTTGGGCATATCCAGAATTCCCCGTATAAAAGGCGGCAGCGGACGAGCAGCTTTTGCCCCCAGCACTGTCGGTGGAAGGCAACCTCATCCTCCAAAAGCAGAAAAGAAAATTGTTAAAAATATTCCAAAGAAAGAAGCAAAACTCGCACTAATTTCCGCTATTGCAGCAACTGCACAAAAAGATATTGTTGCAAAACGCGGACACAACATCGAAAAAATTACCCAAATACCCTTAATCATCGAAGACGCAATTGAAAATTTAACACGCGCAAAAGACGTTGAAGCGGTATTTGCAAACTTAGGCGTTAACAATGACATAATACGCGTACGCGATAGTCGTAATGTACGAGCAGGAAAAGGCAAACTTCGTGGACGTAAAATGAAACAAGCCGTTGGACCACTTGTCGTAGTATGCGATGGCGTAAATCTTGTCGCAGCCGCAAGTAACCTGCCTGGTGTTCAAGTAACAACCGTTTTAAACTTAAACACTGAAATGTTAGCTCCAGGTACACATCCGGGGAGATTAACAGTTTGGACAAGCGGTGCTATTGAACAATTAAACACTCTCTATGGAGAAACAGCATAATGGATAATAACGAAATAATTGCTTACCCACTAATGACAGAATCAGCAAGCGTCATGGTAGAAAAAGATAATAAACTAATCTTCATCGTTAACCTGAAAGCTGATAAAGCTGACATTAAAAAAGCTGTTGAAGAGCTTTATGCAGTTAAAGTCAGCAAAGTTAATCTACAAATAACAAACCAAGGTACAAAAAAAGCCTACGTGAAGCTTACAGACGAATTCAAAGCGTCAGATGTAGCAATCAAACTAGGAATACTCTAATAAAATTATAGAAGGCATGATTTATGGGAAAACGAATTCGTGTACAACGCCGAGGACGCGGCGGACAAAACTTCCGCGCTTCAACTCACAAACGTGTTGCTCCAGCGAAATATCCATATGTGAAATCACCAAAAGAAGTTTATGATTTAACTATAACCGGAACAATTAACGAACTGGTTCATGATCCAGGACGAGGATCACCGCTTTCACAAATTACACTTGAAAATGGTCTAAGTTACTACAGTATTGTCCCCGAAGGTGTATCTGTAGGCCAGCAAATCAGCCTCGGTGGAAATTCGGCTGTTGAAATTGGCAATATTATGCCTCTTGGAAAGATCACTGAGGGTACTTTAGTTTGCGATCTTGAACTGAGACCTGGTGACGGTGGTAAAATGGCGCGGTCATCTGGAGCTTATGCGACTGTTGTTGGTCACACACCACAAGGTACTCTTATTCGATTACCCTCTGGTCGTACTAGATACATTAATGATCATTGCATGGCCACAATTGGTGTGGTCGCTGCTTCTGGTAGAATGGAAAAGCCTTTCCTTAAAGCAGGTGACAAGTTCCACTTAATGAAAGCTAAGGGTCATAAATATCCACGTACTGGTGGTCGTAAAATGGTTCCTGCTGTCCATCCATTTGGTAGCAGCAAACGTAGTGCGCGTAGAACAACGACGACTTCACATGGTGCGCCTCCAGGACAGAAAGTTGGTTTGATCGCTGCGAGAGGACCAGGACAAAAAAAGAAACGTGCAATAAGATAAAAATATAGGATAAATGAAAAATGCCTCTAAAAGAATTTAGCTATCGTGGACATAGCCTTCAAAGTCTTGAAGGCATGTCTATGGATGAATTCATAAACCTGCTTCCATCAAGACAAAGGAGAAGCCTACAACGCGGATTAACACCTGAGCAACGTGTCTTGCTAGAAAAGCTACGTGTTGCAAAGGAACAACAAAAACAGGGAAAAGATACAAATCTCAAAACACATGTACGCGATTTAATAGTTCTTCCTGAAATGGTGGGTGCAAAAGTTGCAGTGCACAACGGTAAAGAATTCGTTGCAGTAGATATTAAACCAGACATGATTGGTCATTACCTTGGCGAGTTTGCTATAACTAACAAGCCAGTTAGACATGGTACTCCTGGTATCGGTGCATCGCGTTCATCAATGTATGTGCCGCTAAAATAAACAAACCTTTTTCTTTCTATTTTTTGTTTTCAATTAATAGGTTATTATATTTCTTCAATCCAGTAGATAATACATAGTAGTTCCTAAAGTCTGCGGTTTTTAGCTGTCATTGTTAAAAAAATTCATGGTTCATAGAAAAACTCTATTTTGAAAAATTTGAATTAAGAAGAAAGTTTGTTTAGTATTGTAGCAAAATAGTGTTCAGTAAAGAAACTACCCGATCCTTTTTGAGCCCCTGTACCTTTGAGTCAGATGAACTGCTTCATTGATCTACCTGTTTAGTAGACTAAAAAATGTATTGTGGAAAATTAGAGGCTGTAATCTCTGCCTTGTGGTTTTATGTTTGGCGTTTTTGTGCCTGCTTCTGGAATTTGCGGTAATGGTATAGGCGGTGGAATATTTAGTATACGCGAGATCATTACTGCTTCAACAAAGACAACATTTGATATTGATTGAATGATTATCTGTGCAGGCGGTTTTTTTTGCTCATAATCTTTGATAATTTTGTCAACTTCATTTTTTTCGCCATTCACATACGCATTGCCTCTAATACTTATTTGTGCAATGGATGGGTTGTATGCTATCGAAAGTACATATGGGACTTCCAGTGTTTCGTCCTGTTTTTTCTCCATGCCTACAACATTAATATTAGTGTTAATTTGAATTGGCGGCATTGATTTACGGATGTCCCAGTATCTTTCTGATGAGATGTTTGATATAAACACATTAACTCTAAGCATGTAGATCAAAAAATAAATAGTGCAGTTGAAAGATTTAAAACTGCTTATTGAAAAAAATTATTTTTGTTTGTATCGTGTAAAACCACAGTGACCACAAGTGTATCTAGAATCATGGTCCGCCATGAAATAGCCTGGACCGCAACGTTCGCAAGTTGGTCGTGAACGAGTAACTTTGTCGTTTTCAACTTTATATAGACCGCTAACGCCGCCTGTTTTCTTTTTTGTTTTTTCTTTTGGTTTACTTTCTGTTTTTGTATCTGCTGGTTTTGGCATTATGCTTGTGCCTCTTCTTTAGGTTTTTCCGGATTGTTTCTTTTCTTAATGTAGTTTGGTTCTACAATTTGGGCTTGTTCGACACTTTGGTAGACATTAGCAACCCCGTTAGTGATGTTTGTTCCCGTTAATGTTTCCATGCATTTGATGTAAACAACACTCTCTTTAACTTGTACTGCGTTAGCAACTGCTCTTTTAGTGTCAAGTCTATTTGGTGTCTTTTCTTTTGGATCTTGTGTAATTGTGAAGCCTACTTCTTTACGTTTGAGAAGCGGGTTTTCTTTGGTTGACACGATTTTAATTTCCATGGCTATTCACTTGATTCAAATCTTGAGTTCTTACAGTATTCTTCTTATTTAGCTTTTCGAACGTTTTTTCATCTCTTTCAGGAATTTGGAGGCTTCTGTTTTCTTTTCAAGTGAAACTTTAACTAAAACTATGCCTTCATCTGGTTGTCCATATACTACTACAGAATTTTCTGGTGCGTATAATACCGCAATAAGTGTAAGTAAATCTTCCTCACCATCTACAACTATGTGCGTTTGTTCTCTATTTTTCAGAGAATTCTTTATTGCCTCAACAGCTTCTTTAGTTATAGTTCCTTGTGGATTTTTTACTTTAATAACATTATTACCTGTATGAATGGACAATTGAACTTTGTTACGCATACTTTGATTATCTATTACGGTCAAATCTGGAGGTATATTGTAGTTCTGCAAATTTTTTGTTACTACATCTCCTACGGAAATGATCTTTGGAGGGTTTTGATTTTTTATTTCATACATTTTTGACATCGTTTGGTCAACTGTACCTTTAACTAAAAGACCAAATGGTTCTCTAAATTTTACTCTAAGTTCAGGCGTAATAGTGTAAATGACTGACATAGGTAGAAGACTTCTTGACAAAAATATATGATGAAAAAGTTATTAAATAATATTGTTAGCCTGATTAACGGACTTTTAAGACATAGCGACCTTTGTCTTTAGCATCCATGGCTTTTGCAATCGCTGAATTTTCAGCGTCAAACAGAACTACAAGACCACCGTAGTCCTCACTTAGACTGCGACTTTTGCATTTTGGACACGTATGTTCTTTAGTCAGAAAATGGCAATTTGAGCACGCTTTCTCACTCATTCTTTCTTCCCCTCCACTTTTTCTTCTACACTATCCGATGGAATTAGTCCTTGATCCATTTGAAGCCACTCTAATTTACCAAGGAATGGTTGTCTTGCGGTTACACCGATTTTGCCTGAGCTACCTGCTCTGCCAAGTGAAACTGCTGTAATGCGTACACGCACTTTGTCACCTGTGACTAGTCTACGTTTTGACTCTTTGCCTAGAAGTACTCCTTGTTTTTCATCGTATGAGATGAAATCATCCATGAGTTGTGAAACGTGTAGTAACGCGTCAATTGGACCAATTCTTATGAACGCTCCAAAATCAGCGATTTCAACGACATCTCCTTCAACTATTTCTTGAATTACTGGATAAAACGTTAGTATCGAAAAAGTAACTTTATGAAATGTTGCGCCGTCACCTGGAATAATTTTGCCTATTGGGCTTACTTGGATACCTGTTACGGTTATAACATAACCTAGTTCTTCATCCACGACTCCTTCGTATTTATGTTTCACTTGCTCGCGTCCAACTTTTTCAAGTGGTTTTCCGAAGGTTTCTGGTGGAATACGTATAGTGTCTTGAAGCGTAATTAATTTGAACATCTACAATATCAATCCGTCAATCTCTAGACGAGTTTTTTGTCTCACATAAATCACTGGCAGACTTATATCTCTTAGCCTCTTCCTTAATTGTCTGTCATTGGTAAAAACTGGTGAATTCCACTTTTTTGCTACTTCCACTATCGCCTCGTCTGTTGTAAGCTTATCTGAAACTGGTACTGGAACTGTTTTACATTTTTCAGACAGTTTAAGCGCGAAATTTGCTTGCTGGCGCAGTTTATGACTGTTTTTGTTTGCGAGAATTTCAAGTTCAGCCTTAACGGGGGAAATTAAAATATATTCTACATTCCGATTTAGCAGTCGACGAAGTTCTTCAAAAATATCTATTTTTAACTCTAAGGGTGTAAATAGTGCGTTTGAATCTAAGATTATTTTTATAGATCGAGCTGTTACTTTTGACATTTAAGTGCCTGTTCTTTTTATGTTTTCTTTACCAACTTTACTTATGACTATACTTTAAATACTTCTCAAAAGAACTCGCATATTGATGATGTTCTGCTTAACGAAAAATCTTGTAACATAATTATTTATTTACAGACGGGGACTCTGAACGCCTTTCATTATTGCTTCATTACGTGTCTGCCCCCTGGAATTTTGTTAAAGGTACCTTTTGACCAAGCGATCAAAAATGTATGAAATAAAAAATAGTTGAAATATTATTTTATTAAACCATAACCAATTAAGCGCCAGCGAGATGTAATTTTTCTACTTATCGCAACTCTAGCACCCGGTAAAGCACAAATTGGTCTTGTTAATTTAACTTTTATTGTGTTCCGCTTTATACCTATTACTTTACCAACATTTACTGCTGCACCAATATGGAGTAATAATTGTTCATCAGGATTGATTTTCTCAACTTTAAGTTGCTCTTTAGTTCCAACAGCCCTTTCAAGTGTATATGTTTCTAATGTGAGCTCTGTTAGAGTTGGTGGTAACCTGCCTGTTTTTCCTGCGATACTGCCAGTTAAGCCGTCAGCTTTAGAATACGCTGGATCTAGTAATGTGCCAATACCAACGAGTCCACCACAGGTTGTTTCTTTGACTTTTTTGCTGCCTGCGTGTAAGCTTACAATTTCGCTGATTAATGGGTTATAGCTAGTTCTGCCTTCGCGGTCAATTGGTATGCCTGGTCTGATTTCAATTTCTTCGCCAACTTTGAATTTACCTTGTGCAATAGTTCCACCGATGATTCCTCCATCAAGTTCCTCGATAGTTGTACCTGGTTTGTTTGTGTCAAATGAGCGGACAATAAACATTAATGGTTGTAGCTCAGGGTCGCGTTTAGGCGTTGGAATGATTGTTTGTATTGCTTCGAGGAGTACATCGATATTGATGTTTCTTTGTGCTGAAAGTGGTATGATGGGCGCATTTTCTGCTACTGTTCCTTTTACGAAGGCTTTAATTTCGTCATAACTTTTTCTTGCACGAGATCCATCGACAATATCGATTTTATTTTGAACAATTATGATATTTTTGATGCCACTAACTTCGGCTGCTGCTAGGTGTTCTCTTGTTTGTGGTTGTGGGCATGGTTCGTCGGCGGCGATTACTATTATTGCGCCATCCATTATGGCTGCGCCTGAGAGCATTGTTGCCATTAGGGCTTCGTGTCCTGGTGCGTCAACAAAGCTTATGCCTCGTGCGAATTCTGTTTTTGTTTTGCAGTTTTCGCAGGTTGTTTTTATTGTGTATTTTTTTGGTGATGCGCATTTTGGGCATTTGTAAATTGGCATATCGGCATAGCCTAGTTTTATAGTGATGCCTCTTTTTAGTTCTTCACTGTGGCGTGATGCCCACATGCCTGTTAGGGCTTGAACAAGGGTTGTTTTTCCATGGTCTACGTGACCGATTGCGCCAATGTTTACTTCTGGTTGTCGTGGCATTGACACGTTTTTTTTCTCTTGTATATTTTCAGCCATTCACAAACGCCTTTAGATTATGTTTGTCTTATTGTTCACTGCTTAAATTTAACCTTTCTATGTTAATAAAATGTTTAGACGCAGTAAACTGCGGCTTTTTTAATGTTGAAATTAGCTGTTAATTTGTTTTAATTGTTAATTGGTTATTTGTTACTATGCTTTGAAAAAGATGCACGTTTGGTAATTGGTTTGTTAAAATGTGTGTTGTATGTTTATTGTTTAGGCGGTGTTTTCGGTTTTTGTTTCTGTTTTTTTGGCGGGTTGTTCGATTATTTTTAGGTTAATTTGGGTAATCTCGTCAGTGATTGTGTTTCCGCGCACTGCTTTGCGTCTTCTTGCGCCTTCTCTTTTTGGTTTGAATCCTGTACCTCCACTTAAAACTACTTGTCGTCTGTTTCCTCCGTGGACATCGCCTCTCATAGGTACACCGTCTGTATCAGAGCCGCCTAAAATTTGTAGTTTGGTTGCTGGCATGTCTACTACAATGCCGTCGATTGTTTCGCCTAATCTTTTTCCGATGAAGGGTGTTGCCCGTGCTTCTTCAACTTCTACTACTTTGCTTTTCCCGTCTGTTGGGTCAGATATGATTACTTTGAATTTTGCCATTTGAAGATACTCTCCAGCGCAGTTTACAGTTGAATATCTCTCTATTAAGCGTTTATATTTAAATCATAAATTGGGTGTTAAAAAAATGTTTTTCATATGGCGAATTTTTTGTTTGTGTTGTTGAAAGAGCTCATTTTGTGTTAGTTGTTTAGTTTATGGGGTATTTTGAATGTTTGAGCATTTTTTGGTGAAGGTGATATGTAAGGTAAGAATACTATTTGTTTTTTGAATTGTTTTTTTAGGTATTATTTTTTTTATAGTTAACGAACTTATATAATTGGAGCTGCCCTTCTTCTGAACTTAACTTGACCCACAATTTTTGCTAAGCTAATTAGTGTGAACGTGTCATATTGTTTAGTTGTGTGTTTGCTTTGAC
>JAITBW010000105.1 GCA_031283385.1 Nitrososphaerota archaeon | reverse complement strand
ATCGTTGAAGAAGCGCATATTTCCTATGGTGTATATGACTTAATTGTAAAAGTTAACTCTGACACTATGGATAAAATGAAAGAAGACATTTCTCACAAAATCCGTAAAATAAAACAAGTTAGATCCACGTTAACTTTAATCATTGTTGAAGAGTGAACTACTCGTGGCTGCCGCCACGAGCATCCACACCTTTTCTAATCTTTGTTTATGTATTGCTCAATCTTCTCACTGGTAACTTCACCGGCAGTACGAACAGCAAAACCATCAGACCACAAATGACCACCCCAAAGACACACCTTAAGCTCCGCAGCAAACTCCAAAAATAACAACCTCGCAGAATTACACTTCAAAACACGAACAACATCAGAAATACACACAGACGACTTAACAGAAACAAACAAATGCACATGACAACCATCATGAACCCTAACAGCCAACAGTCGATAACCACGATTCCCAGCAATCGATTTAAGTACCTCCAACAACCTAACCTCAATTGGACCAACAAGTACGTTACGACGGTATTTAACGGCCCAAATGAGGTGGTAATTGGCTTGGTAAGCACAAGTCCTAGCCTTCTCCAAGTCTCTCACCTCCTCACCAAACAATAACAAACATAATAGAAAACAAAAAAGATAAAGTTACGGACGCATTCATCCTGCTACTACCGCAGCAGGCATTCTGCTAGGTTTTTTGTAAATAATCAACTAAATTTCCATTTTCATTTTTCACCTATCTAAAAATGTGTTAAACGACTTATTCACAAGGTCTTTGTAAACTAGTTTGGGTAGAAAGGCAAATAACTCTTTTTACATAATTACATGTAATGTTGCCAGATGTTTTGTGCGATGAGGAATAGCATGTTTAAAGTTGTCATTCTCAAGAGTACCTCAGAGCTTATGCAAGATGACTATGATATTTTACACTCTCTTGTTTCTTTAGAAAAACAGGCACGCATTAAGCGGTTTTGCTCCTTCCGTGATGCGCAGAACTCGCTTTTAGGAGATGTTTTAGCACGTGTTGAGATATGTCGTGTTACGGGGATGAGTAATAGACAACTGGAATTTGCAGTTAACGCTTGTGGTAAGCCTTTTTTGGCAAACAATTCTCACATTCATTATAACATTTCTCATACTAACCACTATGTTGCCTGTGTGATAAGTGATGTACCTGTCGGCATAGACATAGAAGAAAAAACCTATTGACGTGAAAATCGTAGAGCGCTTTTTTACATCTGATGAACAAGCGTATATCTTATCAGCACAACAAGAAGATGTACTAAATAAGCGTTTTTTTGAGGTATGGACAAAGAAGGAAAGCAGAATAAAATGTGAAGGCAAAGACTTACTAGAGGCTTTAACGTCTTTTAGCGTACTAGATCCACCACTAAAACAGTCAAAATTTGTTTATCAGCACATATGTAATAATGGAGAGATCATTGGGCATGTGTGTTCAAGCAAAACAGAACCACCATCAGTTAGAGTAATGGATCACAGCATGTTACTACAACAGGTTAAACTACTTGAATAAAACATAAGACATTAGTTTACACTTTTTTTCAGATTTTCTGCAGGTACTATATTATGATTTACATGTCTTATTTTTAAGGACTACAACAGTTTTATCATTTAAAAAAATTAAACTGTTTCTGAGATGTAACCCATTTGGGAGAATAGTTTCAAGTAGTTGTGAAAAGTTTTTTCAACTATAGGAGGACAGGAAATTCCGCTACCTTCAAGAAGAGCATCTGTGTTTGATGTATCAATACTGGCTTGTCTGTTTCCATATCGCTCAATTAATCCTTCACCGACTTTACGTTTATCGGTAAACAGTCTGGATAGGATACTTAATGCGTTTTCTTCAAATGTATACGTCACTAAATTTTTGATCCATTCAGTGTACGGCAAAATTTCTAAAGTATACCCCGCTTTTTTGGTGAGTTCACATATTGTTTTAAAGTTTGTAGTTTTTTTGTTTATAATGTTAAAACATTTACCAATAGCTCTTGCACGTCTAGATATGTAGATAATTGCGTCGCTTACATAATCCACGGGTGTAAGTGGAAGGTTTACATCGATATCTGGCGCAGCATTCATTTGTATACATCCAACGATAGTACGACTTATCATATCTTCTAACTTCCAAATGTTCTCCTTCACAGAAGCAGTGATTTCACCTGGTCTATATATGGCAACTCGTAAGCCGCGGCTTGCTGCCTCCAATACAAGTTTTTCAGCTACCCATTTTGTTTCAGAATAGCCTAAAAAGTATCCGTCCGAGGATATTAGAGGATCAGTTTCTAAGCCAATTTTATCGAAATGGCTAGGGTTGTCATATACGCTATATGAAAAGACATAGTGGAAGTATTTAGGGTTCCCTGTACAGGCAAAACGTAGACATTCAATTGTGCCGTTAACATTTGTCTGTTTAAGCTGGTTGTAGGAAAATAAGAAGTTTAGTATTGCACCATTATGGTATATTGCGTCGATTGTGTTGCAAAGTTTAGAATATAGGTTATCTTCGATGCCAAGGCGGGGTTTTTTTAGGTCTCCGGGTATTGCTACTATTTTGTCTCTGAATTTTTCGTCCCAGCAGTGGAAGAATTGCATGTTGTTAATGATGCGTTCCATGGCTTTTTGTTGGTTTTCTGCTCGGACGTGGCAATAAATTGTAATGTTTTCATTGTTATGTTGTTTAATTAGAGATCGTATTAGGTATGCGCCTAGAAAGCCTGTGCTGCCGGTAAGGAAGATGTTGTGGCATTGCTCGGGTTGTATGGTGTAGCTGTTTTGTGGTCGAATTTCGTCTGTTAAAATGCATTCTGTTGATAAGTTAATAGTGTTCTGTTTTTCTCCGCGTGTGACAAGTTGGATATGGTATGCTAGGTCAGTTACAGATAAAGAACATGTGATTTGTCTGATATCTATTTTTATGCCAGAGTGGCGTTCTAGTTTGCTTAGCATTTCAACAACTGTAAGAGAGTTTGTGCCTAAATCTGTAAAAAGTGTGTCGTCATCGAAATCCGCATGATTGACAAACATTTTAAACACGTCTCTTACGCGTGTTTTTATTTCATCTATTGAGGCATTTGCAGATAAACCAGATGTTATTATATCATTTAACAGGTTAGTATTTATGTCATTTTTAGACTTTGAGGTTTTTGTGAGAGTGTTCACGTTTAGGGAGACGACAGGATTTTTTCATGTTTTTTACCGATTTAGCGGCTCGCTCAAAGAACATGCCCCGTACTTTATCGTGATTTTCAACATTTTGCGACCTTGT
>JAITBW010000001.1 GCA_031283385.1 Nitrososphaerota archaeon | reverse complement strand
GCGCAAATTGCGGCGGATGTTAGGGAAAAATTTCCTTCGGGCTCTATTGGAATTGTTTTTCCGATTTTGAGCCGGAATAGGTTTTCAATGTTGTTAAGAGGTATAGCTGCGGCTGCTGCAGCGACTGTGGGTAAGCTCTATATTCAGCTTAGTTATCCCAGTGATGAAGTGGGTAATCATATAGTAAGTGTTGAGCAAATATTTGAGTCAGGTGTTAATCCCTATAGGGATGTTTTTAATGAACAGGAATTTCGTGCACTATTTGGTGATCTCCGGCACAAGTTTACAGCAATAGATTATCTTGAGCTTTACCGTAACATAGGTAATCAGGCAGAGATTATTTTGGCAAATGATCCTTGTGAAATATTGAAATACACAAAAAACGTCATAACAGCGGACATACATACACGAAATCAAACCAAACAGCGGCTCCTTGCAGGCGGAGCTGAAAAAGTCTTTGGCCTTGACGATATTCTAACTAGAAGCATAAACAATAGCGGATATAATGAAAAATATGGCCTTTTAGGCTCAAATAAAGCTAGTGATGATAAAGTAAAGCTTTTCCCACACTCTGGAGAAGCATTCGTAGCGAAAGTTCAACAGTTAATACTTGAAAAAACAGGCGCAAAAGTTGAAGTCCTAATCTATGGCGACGGCGCCTTCAAAGACCCCGTGGGCAAAATATGGGAACTAGCAGACCCCGTAGTATCTCCAGCCTACACAGAGGGCCTAATAGGTCTGCCAAATGAACTAAAACTAAAATATATAGCTGACAACGAACTAGCCGATAAACGCGGAAATGAAGCACGAGAAGCTATAATCGAACGCATACGACACAAACAAAAAAACCTCATGGGAAAAGAAGAAACAGAAGGAACCACACCACGCCGCCTAACAGACCTAATAGGCAGCCTATGCGACCTTATAAGCGGCAGCGGCGATAAAGGAACACCAATTATACTAATCAAAGGCTACTTCGACAACTATGCATGCGAATAACAAACCCCACATCCTTTTCATATACAGTGCTACGCACGTTTACAAAAATAGATCAGAAAAACATTGACAACGAACAACATTTTTAGAGATAAACAAATATTAAGGATACACAATACTTTCAACAGAAAACATGCAGGGGTCTCCAAGCCAGGTCAACGGAGTAGGGCTTAGGACCCTATCGCGTAGGCGTTCGAGGGTTCGAATCCCTCCCCCTGCACCAACAAACTGGGTCTGGTTCTCTGCCTCAAAATTCGGTGCCTAAAAAATCTCCGCTTTTTAAAATCCAAGATCGCATAAAGATATGTCAATAAAGAAATTATTTTGAAATGGTTGTTTATAAAAAGTTGTTGTTGTGTATTTCAAGTAGGCTTTTATTTTTGTGTTTTATATTGTTGCTGTTGTTTGGAGTTGTTTTCTTGAGTGAGTTTGTAATGGTGTATGTGTCTACGTCGGATAGGGTGGAAGCGGAGAGGATTGCTCGTGTTTTGTTAGATGAGCGGTTGGTTGCGTGTGTTAATATTGTTGATTCTGTGTTTTCGCTTTTTCATTGGGAGGGGAAAGTTGAGTCTGGGAAGGAGTGCTTGTTGGTTATGAAGTCTAGGTCGGATTTATTTGTTGTTTTAGAGGAGCGTGTTAGGGCTTTGCATAGTTATGATGTGCCGGAGATTATTGCGGTGCCTATTGTTTTGGGTTCTATGGCGTATTTTGATTGGATGAGAAGTGTCCTCAAAAGATAAATGTACATTTATGTACAGATAAGCTTTAAATAAAGCATTAATGTATACTTTAAGTACAGGTGTATAAAATGAGGAATCATATTTGGCACACAACCACCCAAAACAACAACTAAACAAAACAACAACACAGACACCACCATAACATTCAAAAAAATCAAATACACACAACAACCATTCGACATTTTCTCAAAACTCCAAACCCACTACAAAAACGCATATATTTTAGAATCCATAGAAGGCCCAAAAAAACTAGCCCAATACTCATTCATAGGCTTCTCACCATCAACAACCATACAAATCAAAAACGGACAAGCAACCATAAACAATAAAACAACCGGCAAAAAAACCAAACAAAAAACTACAGACCCACTAAACCTTATAAAAGAAACACTAAAACACAAAACCATACACAACCACAAATACCGATTCATAGGAGGAGCCGTCGGCTACATTTCATTCAACACAGTGCAATACTGGGAAAAAATAGTCAACACCAAAAAAGACGACACCGGTTTCCCAGACATTGAAATGGGCATATACGACGATGGCTTCATATTTGACCACACCAAACAAGAAGCATTTTACTATTTCCAAAAAGAAAACAGGCTATCAGAAGTTAAAAAAATCCTCAAAAAACCCATCAACACAGAATCACTCAAAATTTCTGAACCTAAAAACAACATTTCAAAAGAACAATTCAAAAAAGCAGTTAAAACAGCTAAAAAATACATAACCACAGGCGACATTTTCCAAGTTGTCCTATCAAAGCGTTATCAGTTCCAAATCAAAGGCACCCTAACACCATTCTACCAAACTCTACGTCGCATTAACCCCTCACCATTTATGTACTACTATAAAGCAGGTGACCGCCAAATTGTAGGCTCTAGCCCTGAAATGCTTGTCCGCGTCGACAACCGTGTAATTGAAACGTTTCCGATAGCAGGAACTACACAGGCTACACAAGATGAAGAAGAAAACATACTCTTAGCTCGCGAACTACTCTCAGACCCTAAAGAGCAAGCTGAGCATGTCATGCTTGTAGACTTAGCTCGAAATGACATAGGAAAAATTTCCAAGTTTGGAACTGTAACTGTACCAGAGTTTATGAACATTCAAAGATATAGCCATGTACAACATATCGTATCTCAAGTAGTCGGTAAACTACAAGACCATTTAGAAAGCTTTGATGCATTACGCGCAGTTTTTCCAGCAGGCACTGTCTCAGGCGCACCAAAAATCAGAGCTATGGAGATTATAAACGAACTAGAACCTACCCAACGCGGACCATATGCAGGCGCAGTAGGCTACTTTTCATACAATGGAAACGCAGACTTTGCAATTACCATAAGAACATTATTTGCACACAAACAAAAGGCATACATGCAGGCAGGAGCAGGCATCGTTGCCGACTCAATTCCTGAACACGAATGGGTTGAGACTGAAAATAAACTTGAAGCATTAATAACAGCACTGAAAACATCGGAGGAAAATAGATGAAAGTTTTAATCATAGATAACTATGACTCATTCGTCTACAACCTCGTGCAATACATAGGAGAAATGGGTGCAGAGCCAATAGTTTATCGAAATGACAGCGTTAGTCTGCGAGAGCTCACTGAGCTTAAGCCTGACAGGATTGTCATCTCGCCAGGTCCAGGTACCCCTGAAGATGAAAAGCGTTTTGGTGTTTGTACATTAATTCTGCAAACGTTAAGTCATAGTATTCCCACACTTGGAGTCTGTCTTGGTCATCAGGGCATAATTTATGCTTATAGCGGCAAGGTTGTTAGTGCTAAAAAGATTTTACATGGCAAATCGTGTAATGTTAAACATGATGGTACAGTGCTTTTTTCGGGTGTTCGTAATCCGTTTTTAGCTACTCGTTATCATTCGCTTGCAGGTGATCGTAACTCAATTCCAGACTGCCTTCAAATTACTGCGGAAGCTGTGGATGACGGAGAAATTATGGGTGTGCGACATGTAAAATACCCAATTTATGGTGTTCAGTTTCATCCAGAATCTATCCTATGTCAGGATGGCAAAATTATCATACGTAATTTTATCGAGGGAAAAAGTTTATGATGCAAAACTGTATCCAAAAACTTGTTGAAGGCTCAGACCTCTCGATTAAGGAGGCGACATATGTTATGCAGGAAGTTATGACGGGAGATGTGTCAAATGCTCAAACAGGCGCGCTTTTAACGGCATTGCGAATTAAAGGCGAGTCCATTGAAGAGCTCTTAGCGTTTGCCAGTGTAATGAGAAGTCAATGTAAGCAAATTAATCCAAAAGTACAGAGCAGACTTGTAGACACCTGTGGTACAGGTGGGGATACAGTTAAAACGTTTAATGTTAGCACCACAGCAGCATTTGTAATTGCAGGTGCAGGGGTACCAGTTGCTAAACATGGAAATAGGGCAGTTACAAGCAAAAGCGGCAGTGCAGATGTACTTGAAAAATTGGGTTTAAATTTAACTATGTCACCTCAAACTGTACAAAAGTCTATCGAAAAAATAGGCATAGGCTTTATGTTTGCACCAGCATTTCATCCAGCCATAAAGTATGCTTCACAGTCACGTAAAGAAATAGGTATTCGCACTGTCTTTAACATATTGGGACCATTAACTAATCCTGCAAATGCCACAGGTCATCTGCTTGGTGTTTATGACCCTAAACTTGTCAGACCCTTAGCTAATGTGTTAAGTAAACTTGGCTGTGAGAAAGCCATGGTTGTTCATGGTTTAAATGGTTTGGATGAAATTTCAACGTTAGGTAAAACATGTATTGCATGTTTAGATCAGGATCAAATTTGTGAGTTAAAAGTTGATCCAGAATTTTTTGGTGTAAAACGTGCACATATAGCTGATTTGAAGGTTTCAAGTGTTGAGGAGAGTGCTAAAACTATCTTTCAAATATTAACTGACAAAAAGATGAGTGAAGCTAAAGCGAATATGGTTTTAGTTAACAGTGCAGCAGGCATCATAGTGGGCGGTAAAGCAGATAGTTTTGCAGAGGGTATACAAATTGCTAGAGAGTCTATTTTAAGTGGTGCTGCTTATGGTAAGTTAAAAGAGTTAATTGGTATTTCTGGTGGTAGTTTGCAGAATCTTGAGGAGTTAGAAAATCAGTATGAGTGACTTTTATGATACATTGGGTTTTGATGCGCAGGCAACTGTTGACAGCGGGTACTATAATTGTTATAACACTGTACCTAGTTTGCATTTGAGTCTTAGAAAGGCTATTTGTGAGTGTAATAGAAATCCTGTGATAGCTGAAATTAAGGGGGCTTCACCAAGTCTTGGAACTATACGGGAATACAGTAGCGCTATAGAGGTAATAGAGATTGCTAAGGCTATGGAACGTGGAGGTGCTGTGGCGTTGTCTGTGTTAACGGAGCCGAGGCATTTTAAAGGTTCAATAGATGTTCTTGCAGATGTTCGCATGGCAGTAAAGCTTCCATTGTTAATGAAGGATATAGTTTTAAGTCAAATTCAAGTTGCAGCAGCAACTCAGTTGGGTGCAGATGCTGTTCTTTTAATTAAAGCACTTTATGATAGGGGATATGGTGAATGTGATCTTGATAGTATGATAGAGTATGTGCAGGCAAATGGTCTTGAAGTTTTACTTGAAGTGCACACTGAAAAAGAGTTCAAAGCAGCTAAGTGTACAAATGCGGATATAATTGGGATTAATAATAGGAATCTTGCAAATTTAAAAGTAGATATAAACACGTCTAAAAAAATTCTTAGAACTAAAAATTTTGAAGATCTAGTTATTGTAAGTGAAAGCGGCATTAATACGGTAGAAGAATTGCGTTTTCTAAGTCAAACGGGTGTGTCTGCTTTTCTCATTGGTTCAAGTATAATGTTAACAGATAATGTTGAAGAAAAAGTTAGGGAGTTTGTAAACGCATGAAGATAGGTAGTTACCCACAGAATGGGAAGTATGGAAAGTTTGGTGGCAGGTTTGTTCCAGAAATTTTAATGGAAGCTATAAATGAGCTTGAAGTTGCCTATGAACATGCTAAAGTGGACGTAGAGTTTCAAAGACAGCTTGATTATTACTTAGCAGAGTTTGTTGGTAGACCAACACCGCTTTATCTTGCAGAGAATTTGACACGGAAACTGGGTGGCGCAAAAATTTATTTGAAACGGGAAGATTTAGCACATGGTGGGGCACATAAAATTAATAATACTTTGGGGCAGGCGTTGCTTGCAAAGCGTATGGGTAAATCTCGGGTTATTGCTGAAACGGGTGCAGGGCAACATGGAGTAGCTACGGCAATTGCCTGTGCAGCGTTAGGTTTGAAAGCGGAAGTGTATATGGGTATTGATGATTGTAATCGTCAAAAATTAAATGTTTTTCGTATGAAGCTTTTGGATGCTAAAGTAAATTCGGTAATTTTGGGCTCAAAAACGCTTAAAGATGCTATTAATGAGGCTTTTCGGGATTGGGTAACTAATCTTGGGTCTACATATTATTTGATAGGCTCAACAATGGGACCTCATCCGTATCCAATGATTGTTAGAGATTTTCAAAGTGTAATTGGTAAAGAAATTAAACAGCAGTTTCAACAAAAAGAAGGTCGATTACCAGACGTGTTAATAGCTTGCGTTGGCGGCGGAAGTAATGCTATGGGAACATTTTATCCGTTTGAAGATGATATGGAGGTCAAACTTTGTGGTGTAGAAGCGGCAGGGAGAGGAGTTGAGACAGGGGAACATGCAGCAACATTGTCAACGGGTTGTGAAGGAGTTTTTCATGGCATGTATACATACATTTTGCAAGATGACAATGGTCAAATAAGAAATACGTCAAGCATTTCTGCGGGTTTAGATTATCCAGGTGTTGGTCCTGAGCATGTTTTTCTTAAAACGCTTAACCGTGCAAGCTATGTTTCAGCTACAGATAAAGAAGTTGTTGACGCGTTTTTAATGTTATGTAAAACGGAAGGTATACTGCCTGCGTTAGAGTCATCTCACGCATTAGTTCAAGCAATAAAAATTGCGCCCCAGATGAGCAAGGATGAGTCAATAGTTGTTACTTTGTCTGGACGGGGAGATAAAGATGTAGAAACTATAGCAGAATTTACAGGGGTAAAAATATGAACGAACACAACAGTATAAAACAAGTTTTTGACTTTAACCGTGAAAACAGTAAAGGCTGTCTTATAGGTTACATAACTGCTGGAGATCCCACATTAGATGTAACACAAAAAGCTGCAGACGCTTTAATTTATGGTGGCATAGATATTCTGGAGCTTGGGCTGCCATTTTCTGATCCAATTGCTGACGGCCCAACGATTCAAGCAGCTAGTCTACGAGCGTTAAACGCGGGCACTACACCTATGAGAGTGTTAGAGACAGCTAAAGAAATCAAACGCAAACATTGCAATATACCAATAGTTATCATGACATATTATAATCCTATTTTTCGTAAAGGTCTTAACAGTTTTTTAGCGTCAGCTAAAGAGTGGGGGGTTAACGGTTTTATTGTGCCAGATTTACCAGTTGAAGAAGCATATGATTACAAAAAAACTGCAGTGAAGTACGTATTAGACACTATTTTTCTTGCAGCACCATCTACGTCTAATGAGCGATTACCTGAAATTGTTTCTGCATCTTCGGGTTTTCTATATTTAATTTCTCGGCTAGGTGTTACTGGCGCAAATTCTACAATAGAAGAGTCAACGCTGCAGTTAATACGTAGGTTTAAACCATTTACTGCTGAAAAAATTCCGTTAGCCGTTGGTTTTGGCATTTCTCAGATAGATCATGTAAAAAAGGTTATAGACGCAGGGGCAGACGCGGCAATTATAGGTAGCGCGTTTATAAATATAATCCAAAAAAACATAGATACACCTAATGTCATGTTAAAAGAGTTAGAGCAAACAGCTAAAGAGTTGAAAAAAGCGACACATTTTGAAAGATAACGTGTTGTTTACTGGGAAAGTTTTAATGCTCCGTCTTCATCTTAGAGTACGGCGATGGATCTTAGGCGGTGGGTCAGGGGTCCATTATTTCCGTAAATCCTCTACATGACGGGCTAACATCTGCGGATGAGACGTCAAAGACCGCCTGAGTTTCTCTTTCCGAAACGTTGATTATCCGTCCTTTGGGGCTGGCGGTCAATGAGTAGCTTCCGTAGGGGAGTTACTTCATAGTCTATCAGGCGAACCCGGCTAGGCTCGGGAGAGAGCAACCTAAGTTTGGACGTTATGCGCTCAAGGGGGTACGGGTATGAGTGTAGGATCTGAAGTCTCAGGCGGAGTCTAGGCGGCAAACCGCAGCGATTCATCGCTACTTATCCCCACTATAGAGGGTAAATATGACTGCTAGCATTTTTAATGATAAAACGGTAACACCAAACAACAGCATGATAACTACTGGTATTGCAGACACATATACCATGTGGGAAGAACTATATAGTTATGTTAAAATCACGTATTCAAACATAACAGAAGAATGGAAATACTACGGCAAAACTTCTGGCTGGTGTTTGAAACTTGTAAACAAAAAAAGAAATTTACTTTTTTTCATCCCACTAAAGGGCTACTTCAGAATACGAATAGTTTTAAGCGAAAAAGCTGTTACACACCCAGAAATCAACGAATTATCAAACGAAATTAAAAAAGCCATACACACCGCAACACCCTATATTGAAGGTCGCAGTATTGATATTGACATATCCCAGAGGGAACAAATAGAAGCAATAAAAAACTTGCTTAAAATCAAACTCGAAAACTAAAACGCATAACACACCAAATAGTATAGTAGCGGAAAACAGTTACCTCATAAGGACGCGTTTGCCGTTTTTAAACAAGAATACCTCATTAATACAAGATAAAGACCCCTCCTCAGTGTAGACCAAGGCTGAGCCTTTTGGAACAGCGAAAAATTGTTTACCAACAGAGAGCCTCTTTAATTGTTCGTCCTTTTTACAAGTATAATGAGCCGACATCGTTAAGTTAACTATACCTAAGCCATCAATTAGTTTAACCTGTTTAGTTGCTCTAAGAGTTACAACACATTTTGCACACAACGCTAATGCACCAGCACTACGTCCAACAATCACGCCGTTAAAATCTTTCAGCAAAACATCCATATTCACGTGCTTAAAACGTTCAATTAGAATACTCGGACTACCGCCAGTCAAATAGATAAGATCCGCTTGACTAAAAAGTTCCCTAAGCTCCTGACCCGAAACAGAATAATCAACAACAGTTACACCACTAGCACCCAAATAGCGCAGATAATCGTAAACCAATTTTTGCCGCTGATATGTTTTATCAAAATTTGCTCTTGCCCACGAAAAAACTAAAACCTCAGGTGACCCACCAGCATCACTAAAAGCCTGCCTATTAACACGCTCACCATCACGCTTACAAATACGTTCACCACCTAAAAGATACACTTTACGCATACAACAATAGAAAAACCGAAACTAAAAAAGTAACCCCAAAAACATGCACAAACAATGAAAGCACTTCCGTAATAGTTTCATGGATGTTACTCATTTGTGGGTTTATCTGTGTTAAGTAGATGGCAAAGTTGTTGGTTAATTTACAGTAGTTTTCAGAACTATTTGGTAATAAATGCTTATATTTGGTAGTTGGTGGTATGTAGATTTGTTGATGTATGTTGTTGGATGGTTTTGTTGAGTATAAGCGTAGGGAGTTTTGTAATGATGTTAAGTGTTCTGTTCAGATGGATCTTAATAGGCAGGTGGAGGGTTCTTTAGAGTATGAAAAGATTCGTAAAACGTGTGGAGCAGGCTGTTTATTTACTACGTATCAGTTTCATCATTGGTTAATTGATAAGGGTTATTTAATTGTAAAGCCGGTTGAGAGTGAGGTGTAATTTTTCTATAATTTAAGTGTTAAATTTTATTGGTATGGAAATTTTTTTGAAATATGCTTATTTTGGGGTTATTGTTTTCGTTAAATCTGTCTATTTTGATGTATTTGCGTTTTTGGTTTACGGGGTTTATTTCATAGTTAGTGTGAAAAGGACTTATATATGCGCTAAATGTAGTGTATTTTAAATTCTTGTAACACTATACGTGAAAATCATGAAATGCCCTTACTGTAGCTCTGAAAACTCTAAAACCCTTGAAACACGCGATTCTCCAGACAATACTACGCGTCGACGAAAAGAGTGCGTAAACTGTAGCAAACGTTTTACAACATATGAGTACGTTGAAACAATAGAGTTAATGGTACGTAAAAAAGACGGCAAACTGGAACGGTTCGATGTAAATAAAATAGTCCGAGGATTACAGAAAGCAAGTGAAAAACGACCTGTGTCTATGGCTCAAATTAACGAGTTAGCAGGACAAATACGACAAGACCTTATGATGAAGGGTGCTGAAGAGATTTCATCTCAGGAAATAGGGGATTTAGTTATGAAATATCTAAAAAATGTAGATCACATAGTCTACATAAGATTTGCATCTGTTTACAAAAAATTTGAAGAACCCAAAGATTTTGGGCGTTTACTTATGGAAGTGGAAAAATAATGAAGTTTGTATTAAAACGTGATAGTAAATTAGAACATTTTGACCCAGAACGTATTACAGAAGCTATTTGGAAAGCCGCCAGATCTGTTGGTGGGAAAGACAAAGAACAAGCTAAACGCATATGTGATGAAGTAGTAGCCATATTAAATAAGCAACATGGGGAAGACGGTGTCCCTACAGTTGAGGAAATTCAAGATCTTGTCGAAAGACGGTTAATTGAAAACGGTAATGCATCTACAGCTAAAGCATACATTCTCTACCGCAAACAACACAATGACATGCGCGAGTTAGCAGCGTTACTAAGTTCTGCAGATCTTGTTGAACAATACTTAGAAGTAGAAGACTGGAGAGTTAAAGAAAACAGCAACATGAGCTACTCTCTTCAAGGGTTAAACAATTACCTCTCATCCACAGTAATTGCAAAATACTGGATAAGCCGTATTTACCCACAAAAAATTGCAGATGCACACTTCTCAGGCGACCTACATATTCACGACTTAGGAGTTTTAGGACCCTACTGCGTTGGCTGGGATTTAAGCGATCTATTACTTTCAGGTTTTGGTGGCGTATCAGGAAAAATTGAAAGCCAACCCGCTAAACATTTCCGCACCGCATTAGGTCATATTGTAAACTTTTTCTACACCCTACAAGGAGAAGCCGCAGGAGCACAAGCATTTAGCAACTTTGATACATACCTAGCACCCTTCATCCGCTATGACAACTTGTCCCAAAGAGACATAGAACAGGCATTACAGGAATTCTTCTTTAACATGAATGTTCCCACACGCGTTGGTTTCCAAACACCTTTCACAAATCTTACATTAGATCTAGTAGTTCCAGAATTCATGAGAAACGAGGCCATAATATTTAACGGAAAAGTAACAAAAGACACCTATGGCGACATGACTAAAGAAATGGAAATGTTAAACATAGCTTTTGCCAAAGTTATGGCCAGAGGAGACTCAAAAGGCAGAGTTTTCACTTTCCCAATTCCAACATATAACATTACAAAAGACTTTGACTGGGACTCCCCTGTTTCACAGGCAATATTTGAAGTTACAGCTAAATACGGAGTACCTAACTTTAGCAACTTTATAAATAGCGACTTAAACCCTGAAGACGTACGCAGCATGTGCTGCCGACTACGCATAGACAACAGAGAACTACGCAAACGAGGCGGCGGCTTCTTTGGCGCAAACCCGCTAACAGGCAGTATAGGTGTAGTCACATTAAACATTCCAAGCGCCGGATACCTCTCGAAGAATGAAGACGAATTCTTTGAAAAACTAGGCGACCTTATGGATGTAGCAAAGCTAAGCCTAGAAATTAAGCGCAAAATACTCGAAGGCTTCACAGAGAAAGGACTATACCCCTACTCCAAACGTTACCTACGTAACATAAAGGAAAGATATGACAAATACTGGAAGAACCACTTCTCAACAATAGGCATAGTAGGCATAAACGAAACCGTCTTAAACCTACTGGGTCAAGACATATCCTCCAAAGACGGCCACGCGTTTGCAATAAAAACATTAGACTTCATGCGAAACCGCATAAGCAAATACCAAGAAGAAACAGGCGACATATACAATCTAGAAGCCACCCCAGCAGAAAGCACCTCATACCGCCTAGCACGCATAGATCAAAAACGCTACCATGACATAATATTTGCCAACCATAAACAAGTCCAAAGAGAACACGCAGAACCATTCTATACAAACTCATCACAACTACCAGTCGACTTCACAGGAGACCTCTTCGAAGCACTAGAACACCAAAACACACTACAAACACTATACACAGGAGGAACAAACTTCCACATATACCTAGGCGAACGATTACCAACATGGAAAGCAGCCGCAGAACTCATCAAAAAAGTATCAAACAACACAAACATTCCTTACTTCACACTAACACCCACATTTAGCATATGCCCCAACCACGGCTACACCACAGGAGAGCACAAAAACTGCCCAACCTGTGGCGCACACAGCGAAATATACAGCCGCGTCGTCGGCTACCTACGCCCAGTTGACCAATGGAACAACGGAAAACAAGCAGAATTTGCCATACGTAAAAACTTTGACCGCTCTAACACCATAACTACAACCCACTAACACACAGGTGAAACATGAAAGATGAAATTTAGCGGACTGCAAAAAACAAGCCTACTAGATTACCCAGACAAAGTAGCTAGCGTACTATTCACACCAGGCTGCAACCTACACTGTGCATACTGTCACAACTGGGAAATCGCCACTAACCCCCAGCCGCCATTTCTACAAGAAACCACTGTACTAGAAATTTTAGAAAATCGCAAAAAGTACGTAGATGCCATAGTTATCACAGGAGGAGAACCCTGTATGCATAAAGAGCTGCCTAAATTTCTCGCTAAATTAAAAGAAAGAGGCTTCTCTATAAAGTTAGACACTAACGGGTTTTATCCCGATATACTAGAAGAATGCCTCAGTTATGTAGATTACATAGCCTTAGACATTAAAACAAGCTTAGAAAAATATAGTCAATTAGGTGCACAAAATACAGATAGCCTACAGAAAAGTATAGAAATTCTTAAAAAAAGCGAAATTCCATACGAGTTCCGCACAACCATAGTTCCTGAAATCGTCACACTACAGGATATAGAACAGATAGGTAAACTATCCGAAGGCTCCAAAAGACATGCATTGCAACAATTCATACCAGAAAATACTTCAGACAAACATTACCAAAAAATGCAATGCTACGCGCCAGAAGTCATACAAGAATTTGCAGACACCTTAAGCAAATACACAGAAAAAGCAATACTTCGCATCTAAATTTTTCATCTCCAAGAATCATACACAGGTATCCTGTGTAATCTTTATATTCTGTTTTAATAGAAAATCAGTAGGATAGTTAAGAGTTTTATGATAGATAGTCACGTGTTCATTATTGCAGGAATGACCTGCGCGGCTTGTGCTAAAAGAGCAGAGAGAGCCTTACAAAAAACACGTGGCGTTGTGGAAGTATCAGTTAATTTTGCAACCGAAAAAGCGTTAATCAAATATGATCCACAAATTGTAGAAACAGCCACGTTAAAGCAGGTAATAATAAGCGCCGGTTACAAAGTTATAGATGCTAAGAGTAAAACAACGACAACTATCAAAGGCGATAGTCGTCGTCTTCGTAAAGAAAAAGAGTCACGTTTATTGTGGATAAAACTTGTCATTTCGGCAGCATTTAGTTTACCGCTTTTATATTTTGCTATGGGACACATGTTACCGTGGGGTGGACTACCTATGCCATCTTTTTTACAGCCAATGGAGCACCCATTGGCTTATTCGTGTTTACAGTTATCATTAACAGTGCCTGTAATGGTGGTGGGTTACAGGTTTTATGTTGTTGGTTATAGGGCGTTATGGAAGCGAAGTCCTAATATGGATAGTTTAATTGCTATAGGTACATCTGCGGCTTTTTGTTATAGTGTATTTTCGTTTATACAAATTGTGCGTGGTGATCATAGTGCTGTTGAGCAACTGTATTTTGAAGCTGCTGGCGTGATAATTTCGCTTATTTTGCTTGGAAAGTTTTTGGAGTCGGTAAGTAAGGGTAAGGCAGGTGAGGCGTTAGAGAAATTGTTGTGTCTTGCGCCTGAAACAGCGGTTACATTAAAGGATGGGGTGGAGTGTGAGATTTTAATAGATGATGTTAAAGTTGGTGATGTTCTTGTTGTTAGACCTGGAGGGAAGATACCTGTTGATGGGGTAATTTTAGAGGGTTTTGCTGCTGTAGATGAGTCTATGTTGACGGGTGAGAGTTTGCCTGTTGATAAGTGTGTTGGGGATAAAGTTTATGCTGCAAGTTTGAATAAGAATGGGTTGATACATTTTGAGGCGTTAAAAGTTGGTGCTGATACTGTGTTTTCTCAGATTATAAGGACTATAGAGGAGGTGCAGGGTAGTAAGGCGCCTATTGCTAAAATGGCGGATGTTGTGTCGGGTTATTTTGTTTCTGTTGTGTTGTGTATAGCGTTTTTAGCTTTTGCAGGCTGGTTTATAGGTACGGGGGATTTTGTGTTTGCATTGAGGGTGTTTGTTTCTGTTCTGGTAATATCTTGTCCTTGCGCGTTAGGACTTGCTACACCTACAGCTATTATGGTTAGTACCGGTATTGGTGCGAAAAATGGTATACTTGTAAAAAATGGGGAAGCTTTGGAGGTTGCGCATAAAATTAGAACTATTGTTTTTGATAAGACGGGTACTGTTACGGAGGGAAAAGCGGAGGTAACAGATATTATAGTTGCAAATGGCTACAGTCGAGAAGAGTTGTTGCAAATAGCTGCTTCTGCTGAGAAAGGCTCAGAGCATCCATTGGGTAAAATTGTTGTGCAGGCGGCAGAGAAGGAGGCGTTGGAGTTATTTGTGCTAGAGCGTTTTGAGGCTGTGGCGGGTTTAGGTATATCTGCAGAGTTTGCAGGAAAGCGTGTGGTAGTAGGTAATAAAAAGTTTGTAGAAAAAACATGTGACGTAGCATCATCTGTTTTAGGGGTAGAAGAGCAAGCAGAGGTGCTGTCGGGTGAGGGTAAAACGCTTATGTTTGTTTCTGTAAATGAACAGTTTGTAGGGGTTATTGCGGTAGCTGATGTGGTAAAGCAGTGTAGTTGTGAAGCAGTTGTGTCTTTAAAGAGTATGGGGCTTGACATAGTTATGTTGACAGGGGATAGTGAACGTACGGCGGCTGCTATTGCAGGGCAGGTGGGTATAGAGAGGGTTATAGCAGGGGTTTTGCCGCAGGATAAGGCGGATGTTATAAGGAAGCTTCAGGGTGAAAACAGAAAAGTTGCCATGGTAGGTGATGGCATAAATGATGCGCCCGCGTTAGTTCAAGCAGACATAGGTATAGCAATAGGTTCAGGTACAAATGTAGCTATAGAGTCAGCTGATATAATATTAATGAGAAATGACCTAAGAGATGTCCCTACAGCTATAGCTTTAAGCAGAAAGACTATCAGAATTATTAAACAAAATCTTTTTTGGGCCTTTGGATACAACGCCGCAGCAATACCTATAGCGGCAGGATTACTATACCTCTTAGGCGGTCCTCTGCTAAACCCTATTTTAGCAGCAGCCATTATGTCATTTAGCTCAATTTCCGTTTTAGCAAACGCTTTACGCTTAAAAAATTTCAGAACAACAAAAAAATAGAAACAAAAGAGAGTGAGGAGGTGTTAGTGTGGAAAAAATGTTGTTAAAAGTAAATGATATATCCTGTGAGCATTGTGTAAAGGCTATAACAGAAGCAGTAAACACGTTATCGGGTATATTTAATGTAAAAGTTGACTTGCAAGCTAAAACTGTAACAGTAGAATATAACTCAGCGCTTATCACAGCAAAAGCCATTGGGGATAAAATTGTAGAACAAGGTTACGATATTTGCACTGAATAGAGATATAAAAAGCAGAAGCTCAAAAAAAGAAGTTAAGAGAGGTATGTTAGAACCTGTCCTCAATAAATTGTTAACTAGCGACGTGTATAATGTGTTGTGGTTAACTTTTTGAGATATGATAGTGATTTAACTGATAAAGAATGGAGCACAATTGAACCAATATTTACTAAAGCAAAAAAAGGCAAACAC
>JAITBW010000140.1 GCA_031283385.1 Nitrososphaerota archaeon | reverse complement strand
TCATTTACGCCATCACCAGTCATTGCAACAATTTCGCCGTTTTCTTTGAAAGCTTTAACTATACGCATTTTATGCTCAGGCGTAACCCTAGAAAATATGTTAACATTTTTAACGCCCCTGCACAGGTCATCATCAGACATTTTTTCAAGTTCGTCGCCTGTAATTATATTATCATAATTTTTCATGCCAACCTTTTTTGCAACCGCCGCTGCCGTTATACCATTATCACCTGTTATCATAACGACCCGGATGCCGGCTTTGCTGCATATGACTATGTCGTTTTTAACAGATTCACGTGGAGGGTCAGCTAGGCCTATTAAGCCGCAAAGTGTTAAAGTGCAGTCAGTAATGTTTTTCGGTATATCAGATTCGCTATGCAACGTTGTCGTTGCCACAGCTATAACGCGCAGCCCCTGCATGCTCATTTCATAAATTTTTTTCTCAACTAAAGCACGCTCATTTTCGGGTAATTGACAAATAGTCAATATACACTCAGGAGAGCCTTTAGCAGCTATAACTATTTCACTGTCATGCCGCCAGATATGCCCCATCATTTTTAACTCATTTGTAAAAGCATACTCAGCAATCAGGACACTATCATCAAAAAGATGCTGCTTATTGATACCAAGCTTTTCACAATAATCAAGCATAGCTTTCTCCATAGGATCATAAGCATTAATTTCACAAGCAAGACCCATAACTTCAGAAAGCCGCCTCTTATCATCAGCAGTAACATCATCATTAACTGTCCAAACTTCTTGCACAGTCATCTGATTCATAGTAAGAGTACCCGTTTTATCTACACATAACACTGACACGGCACCAAGAGTCTCAACAGATGAGAGTTTACGCACCAAAGACTCTTTCTTAGCTAAACGCCACGCACCCATAGAGAGAAACACTGTTAAGATAACAGGAAACTCTTCAGGTATTAACGACATAGCTATTGTAACGCCCGAAAGTACACTACCAACAAGTCTATCCTGAAACATGTAACTAGAAATATTAAACCAAGTTACCACACTTACTAACGCAAATAAAACAGCAGCAATACCAGCACAAATCTTAACAAGACTACCAATCTGCATCTGCAAAGGAGTACTCTTTTTCGATACCTCAGCTACACTAACACCAATTCTACCATACTCCGTAGCCTTACCAATCCTATCAACACATACAACAGCAGAACCATGAAGCACAAGTGTCCCAGCGTAACAATAATCCTTACGCCAATAATCATGCAAATCAGTTGAAGAACCTGTTGGAACCTTCCAAACCCTTTCAGCCTCACCCGTCAAAGAAGATTCATCAACACATAAATCATTACAACTAACCACAAAGCCATCTGCAGGAATTTTTACACCTTCATAAATCATCATAATATCGCCAGGAACAAGATCAGAACTGGCAATCTGTGTTTCTTTTCCATCCCTTAAAACTTTGATATGAGGTGCAGAGAGATCTTTTAAAGCATTTAACGTCTTATCGGTTTTCCATTTTTGAAAAATATCAATACTAAGAATTCCAATAACAGAAAACAACATTATAACCCCGTCACGAGGTTCACCAAGAACAAAATAGATAACTGCGGCAATAATTAATAATAAAAACATTGGCTCACAAATAGTATGTAACGCCTTTTTTACAGAGCTTTCTCTCTTCTGCAAAGTAAGCTCATTTTTTCCATACTTTAACTGACGAGTTCTGAATTCCTTGGTAGTTAGACCACCAGATTCAATTTCACAGTTCGACATATATACAACCATTAAGATACGCTTTCAAAAGCGTTTGATAATTCAATTATTATATCAAGTTAGAAGCAGTAAGACACGGCAGATAAAAACACATCGGTAATATAACAAAAAATTTCACTCCACACAGCAGTTATTCATAGCGCATAACAAAAATTACATTCATACACAACAAGCAACAACATAATAATACAAACTTACACCAAAAAAACATTAACAAATAGAAATATTCAAATTAACTACAAATTGCCAACTGTTTTTTACGGTATGGCTGGTTTTAATAGGTTTATTTAGGTATAGTTTTATGTAAGCTTAATTAGCTTGTTTTATTATTCGGTATATTGGAGGCTAAATGAAGTGCCTGCTATAGAAGTCGGAAGAATATGCGTTAAACAATTCGGTAGAGAACAAGGTAATAAATGTGTCATCGTCGATGTGATGGATAAAAGTTTCATACTTGTAACTGGACCAAAAAAACTTAGCGGAGTTAAAAGACGAAGAGTAAACTTGAACCATGTTGCACCGCTGGAAGATAAAATTGAAATTAACAAGGGTGCATCAGATGAAGAAGTAACTCAGGTCTTAGAAGATTCTGGTAAAACAGAGTTAATGAAAGCTTAAATTTTAGATTCAAACTTTAATTACATCAATTTACATTCTTTTCTTTCAATTAAGGAGTACAGCATTAATGCCAAGAACCAGTCCGCCATGGGAAACTAAACGTGAAAGTTTGATAAAAACAGAGGATATTACTAATCCTAAATTTGGACATACCCCATTTGAGCGACCAGCAGAAGAATACATAAAATATGGTGTTATAAATCTTGACAAACCTGCTGGACCGACAAGTCATGAAGTTGCTGCGTGGACCAAGAAAATTTTAAAATTAACCGCTATAGGTCATGGTGGAACGTTAGATCCTCAAGTGACAGGCGTGTTACCGGTTACTTTAGAGGAGTCTACAAAAATTGTACAGGCATTACTTTACACCGGTAAAGAGTATATTTGTGTTATGAAGCTTCACGGTGATGTTGAGGAAAATCATGTACGTCGTGTTCTATCTGAATTTGAAGATTTAATATATCAACGTCCACCTTTGCGGTCATCGGTTAAACGTCAGATTCGTACAAGACGTATTTATTATAATGAATTTATTGAAATGGATGGGCGTAATGTGCTTTTTAAGGTAGGCTGTGAGGGGGGGACGTATATTCGTAAGCTTTGTTATGATGTTGGCGAGATTTTAGGTGTTGGGGCGCATATGCAAGAGCTTAGGCGTTCGCGTGCTGGTCCTTTTACGGAGAATAGTTCGTCGCATGTAAATTTGCATGATGTTGCTTACTGGTTTGATAAGTATCAGACAAAAAAAGAGCAGACAGTTTTACGTAAATTTATTCAGCCCATGGAGTCAGCGTTGGAGTTGATACCTAAAATTACAGTGCGTGATTCAGCAGTTGACGCTTTATGTCATGGGGCAAGTCTTACAGCACCGGGGGTTGTAACAGTTGATACACAAATCCAAAAAGATACTCTTGTTGCAGTTATGACCTTGAAAGGAGAAGTTGTCACGCTTTCAAAAGCTGTGGAGACTACGGAGCAAATTTTAAATCTTGAGCATGGTATCGTTGCAACGCCAGAGCGTGTGATAATGCCAAGGGGCACTTATCCGAAGGTTTGGAAAACCGGTAAAGACCATGAGTAAAAATAAAAAAGTTACTGGCGATCACTATTTTTCTTCTTCTCCAAAATCAGATGCAAACTATGGTTTAATTCGCACAAGTTTTTTTGGCAAAAATTTTGAGTTCATAACAGCTTCAAGTGTCTTCTCCAAACGCCGCATTGATACAGGAACACAATTGCTTATTGAATCAATGATTCTTCCTGAAAAAGGCACAGTACTAGATATCGGATGTGGCTATGGCGCAGTTGGCATAGTAGCAGCAAGTATTAACACTAAATTACAAGTTCACATGACAGATGTTAATACCCGCGCAGTTAGCTTAGCGAAAAAAAATATTGAAAAAAACAGGATAGTTAACGCTAAGGCACAAAGCGGCCATTTATACGAGCCAGTTGAAAACTTGAAATTTGACTGCATACTATCCAATCCACCAGTAAGCGCAGGTATGGAAACAGTAAAAACTATCATCACAGAAGCACCAAAAAACATGCAAATAGGGGCCACATTTGAAATGGTCATCCGCTCCAAAATTGGCGCAAAAATTTTTCCAGAATTATTCACTAACACCTTTGGCAACTGCACAGTTATAGCAAGAGAAAGCGGATTTAGAGTGTTATTAGGCAAAATAGTTCAATGAAAATTGAACACTTCAGGTGCTTACTGTTTTTACGCAAAAATAAGCGTAATTTTGTTTCAGTGAACATTTATAGAAAGATTTGAAAGGTAGGCAATATAGGTTTTTACTGCAGCGGTGTTGTTTAGTAAGATTTTTGCGAACAAATTTTGTGAGGATATTAACGTATGGTGTATTGCTACATGTCGAATAGTCATACCGATAACGTGTCAAGTCTAAGTTTTTGACCCTTTTCGTGACAGCAAAACTATTGCAACAATAACCACAATAACTAGCACCACTATCACTAACACCACCAATAACAGCATAATACCACTAATAGCCCACACATAATTAGTTTGGATATCAGAAGTGTATGATGAGCTGGGTGCGGGTATACTTGGTTCTGGTTCACTTGCAGAAGGACTAGGTGAAGAACCATTTGAGTCACCGCCGTTAGATGAAGTAAGAGTCCATGTAGCAGTAAGAACGATATTGTTTGCAGGCATAGTAAATGTTGCAGTTGTACTATTAGATAAAGACACATCATCCTCGCTAACTATCCAACCTAAAAAGGTGTAACCTTCACGTGAACCAGCGTTAACTGTAACAGATGAACCTGTTAAATAATTACCTGCACCTGACGAGGAAGCATAACTTTCATATACAGTCACAGTACACATAGCCAGTGCGCCAGCAGTATAGCTTATGTCATAATTGGAGAGTGTTCACGTTTAGGGAGACGACAGGATTTTTTCATGTTTTTTACCGATTTAGCGGCTCGCTCAAAGAACATGCCCCGTACTTTATCGTGATTTTCAACATTTTGCGACCTT
>JAITBW010000089.1 GCA_031283385.1 Nitrososphaerota archaeon | reverse complement strand
AGCTCTACTACAGCTCTAGTTTCCACCGCTTATGTAGCCCCTCCCTCTACTTCTATAAATAACAGGAACGCCTATGCTGTTTACCAGTTTGTCGCAGCAGGCTTTACAAAATCGAAGTTTTCTTGTTTGCCCTGGCACAGTTATGCTTGTTTCTACGGCTAACTGTTCGCAACCATGACACGGTTCAGCGGGTAATACATGTTCAATAATAACGCTTTTTCCATCATACACTACTTCATTTTTTCTTAAAGTGTCAAAACATTTGTAATCAGCGTCATCGGTGTCAGTCACGTCAGGCTTACGGTCTGTTGTTGATGTTTGGCTGTTAGGTTTTTTGTCTGAGGGGTCTGAGGGTTGGGTTATTCGCCAAAGATCAATTCCTCGCTCATTTTCAACATGATATCGCTCATAATTCCATCCTTTATACACAATCGTGTCCTTAGACTCATTGAGTTTACGAACAAAATCTTGTGGTGTTTTCGGCCATTTCCTACTCGTATTAACCCCCATACTAACCGCTTTGTCGGTAGCCCTATCATACAGACATTTTGATGCAATCCGCCAAGGCTTATTCTCTGTGGCAAAAGATACCTCCAAATCCTCACCAATGATCTTAAGAAAAACATCAACCACCACATTGTTTTCCTGATCCGCATCGTGCTGGCTCTTCAAATTCTCCTCCATCGCAACAACAAACTCGCCCCCACCATACCCAAGCGCCTCCGCTATCAGATGCCCCCACTTAAAAAAATCCGCCAACCTAAAATCCGTCTCAGGAACTAACACGCTATCCCGTAGTTGCAACGCTTTAACAATTACGTCAAATAAGCTTCCAAGTATTTCTCCTTGGATTTCTGCAAAGGCTTTGTTTAGTTCTGCTTCTGCTATGTGTTTGGAGGTGGGTTCGGTTGGGTGCATGATGGTTCTGCTTAGCAGGTCGGATTGGGTTATTGGTAGGTTGACTCCGTTTAGCATGATGCATCGGCTTAATTGTCGTATGAAGGCTTTGTCGTCGGTGTATAGTTGGCGTGTTTCTTGTCCTTCTCCTGTGACTGCTCGGCAGAATGTGTCGCTTAGCCATCTGGGTAGGGTGTTTAGGTTGTCAAATATTGGTATGTAGTGGTGGTCTAGGATTTGTAGGGCGTCTTTGGGGTTGTTTGGTGGGCTTTGGGTTTCTACTGAGGAGGGGTCGATTAGTCGTTTTAGAATTTTTTGTGTGCTGCTTTTGTGGCTTCCGCGACAGCCGTACATGGCATTTATGGGGTGGGGTATGTCTGGGATGAGATAGCTTGCTGTTTGTACGATTAGAAGCAGTTGTTGGTGTTGGCTTGTTTTGCTATTTCGATGGTTTCCAACGTTTATGAAAGGTAACAATTTTTCTATTTTGCCATTTGGGGTTGCGGTTGGTAGGGGTTGTTGGTGTTGGTGGCGTTGGAAGAGTATGGGGACTTGGGTTGTGAGTTTCCAGCCGTTCTTAGTTATGTGGTATGCTCTGTTTTGTGAGTCGGCTGTGTCTACCCATATGGAGCCATCGCCGCTCGGATCCCAAGCTACCCTATTGGATAAGCGGTTCTTTTCTTTACGGGACGCGGCATAACTCAATACAGAAATAGCCTGCTTAACCGCATCTCTATAGGGAATATTGCCCGTTGAGGTGTAGCATAAATGCATCAAATAATCTTCAAACTTGCTATCAACCAAACGAATATTCTCATAACCCTGAACTGCCCTCTCTTCATGTTCTTCTTGGTGTATGCCTGTTTTTTCCTGTCTTGTTGTGAGGGGTACTTGTGCGTATCCTATGCCGTGTTGATCCTGAAACAGCCGAACACCATTGTTTAATGTTAAATTGTAGAGTTGGACGCTTGCTTGGGATTTATCGAGTTTCTCTTTTTGGGGGTTGTTTGTTGTTGGTAGGGCTTTGGAAAGTTTTTCCTGTGTTTTAGGGGGCATTTCTTGTCCAGTGGCTTGTTGGTAGATTTGTAGCAGTCCTGTCCAGCCTTTCAGATCGGGTTTATTTGCTCTGTTTGCGTAGTGGTAGTGTACGTTTTTTAGAAAAATAGCGGCATCTTCATTACTTGTATCTGCAGCGCAACATAGTCTTCCAACAATTTTAAGCGTAGACTCTTTGACAATGTCTTGTTTTATGAGCCACCCACAAAACGCAGTGGTTAAATTATGTCTATATCCAGAAGTCCAAACAGGCACAAATACCTCTACTATTTGTTGTATTTTCTCATCGGTTAACTCTACTTGTTGCTGTTGTTGTAGTCGTTGTATGAGTTGCGTGTTTTTTTCTGCATTTTTCAGGTTCGTGGTGTGTGGTGTTTCGTCACTATACTGGAGACCGTATTTTTGGCATAGGTTTTGAAAGAGTTGGTTGAAGTCCTCAATTATTGTGATTTCGTTGCCGTCAATAAGTTGGTAGCCAAAGGAGGGTGCCATGATGCAGAGTTGTTTTTCTGTTAGCACTTCTACTTTGCAGGCATGGTGGATTGACTTTACAGTCGCTACAGGTCTGTGGCTTTTAAACAAAACATGATGGCCACCGTTAACTGTGCGCTCAACTCTTGATGGGGGCAAATCTGCTAATAGTTGTTTGCCTTTCTCTACAGCGACATTATGCTGTGCAAGCTTTACTTTATACTGTTTAACCGCTTCTTCATAGCGCAAAATATCTCCCTGACAAGTTTGTGCATTGTCAGGTTTTGGTTTTACAAGACTGCATTTGGGGTCAAAGTCTACGGCAAATATGTAGTAGTCGTTTGGGTCTTGGTAGCCTAAGATTATGGCAAATCCGTTTTTGTTTGTCCAGTTTAGGTTTTGGAATTCTTCTTTGGTTTGGGGTTGTTTTATCCATTTGCCCCAGTTGGTAAAACTGCAATCTTTGTTGTAGCATCCTGTTTGTGGGTCTGCAGTTTCCTGTATGTGTATGGGGATGATGGATGCGCCATCTTCGTGCCATACTTCAGCGGCGGTTTTTAATTCTAATAGGTTAGTGTTGGGGTTGTTGTTTGTCAAGGGGTTTCGCCGCTGCTTACGTTCTCATATTTTGAGATATGAGCTGTTAAGCATCTTTTTTCTGTTAGTTCGTGTAGTGTTTGTCTGTTTGTTTGGCCGATTAGGACTCGTTTGCCTGCTTGGAAGTGGTAAATCTTTACCGTTTTACCGCTACTGGATAGTACTAATTCGCCTACTGTGGAAAATTTAGCAGTCACTTTAATCACCTCGTATTTGTTTTGTTTGGTCTGTTTGTGGTAGCACTTGTAGATGGCAGGTACGCTTTTGTGTGTAGCAGACGCCAAAAATTAGCTTACCTACAGTAGTTAGTAGAGGTGTATAGGCTATGCTCAATAGGGGTGTTTTGGTGGCTCTTTTATAGCAGAAATCGGTATTATTCATTTGCAGACCTCCTTGTTTGGGTGTTTGTGGTAAGGTTGGTGTCTATCTTTGCAGGATGGGGCACCAACTTTAGCTTTTTTAGGGGGTTTTGTTTTAGAAACTGTTTTATGCCGCCCTGTTTTATGAAGCGGCTGTTACAGACGTAATCACCAATACAAGTGTCTAAATGTTCATTATGTGTTGGTTGAGTTACGTCTTTTGATGTTTGGCGGACTATAGCCCGCGCCGTGTCATACATTTCTTCTTGTTCACCACCATATAAGATTCTGTAACTATTTAAACCAGCAAAATTTCAAAATTTTTTGTAAAAAACGGAAATATTGCCCTTTTAATAGTTACACGAATATATTATAGGGAGAAAGGTGTGTTTTGTGCGGTGGGCGATTATATTACGATTCAATGTTTAGGGACATTGTTGTTTTAGAATCTGCGTATAACACAAATATTAACTCGTTCACCATAGGTTCTTTAAGAATACCTAAAACTGTAAAGGTATTTTCATTTATGGCGAATTCGCCATAATTAAAAGTAATGCGCTAAAGTCATCTGGAATTTTTCTCCAGATATAGTTTATAATCTTCAAAGATTATGCCTATAAGTGTATGGTACAAAAGTTCGTGGGTTCAGCGGGGCACGGGGTCTCCAGCAATGTCATTTCCATAAGAATTTTTATGTAAAAAGACTTGTTGCATTTAGATGAGTCTATGTTTCGTGTTGTGAATATTTCATGGGATACAGGAAAAATTGGGCACGAGGAATCCGCTTATGGAAATGACATTGGGTCTCCAGAGGGGACAACGTCCGTGTTATAACAGCTCACGACACCTAACTTATTCTTCATTTACCTTTATAATATAAACCAAAAAACCGAAAAATATCGGTACGCATATTAAGTTGTGATATCCACTAAAATAGATATAAAGGGTTTTTATATGGCAGAACAGAGGGAAAGAAATGTCAATTTGTGAGACTAAAAAAATAGCTATGCCGCTATCTTTGGAAAGAGATTCCATCTTACCTCTTGAGTGTAATACTTTGCAGAAAGATTTTGATGCATATAAAAAAGCAATTACGAAAACAATTGAAAAAAATATTGAATTGTTAAAAGAGTTGCCCCCGCCAAAAAATTTTACTGTTGACGAGTTAGTAGAGTATTTTCAAAAAGAAATTAAAAAAGATTTAGAAAACAACAAATTATTTGAAAAATCCGTAGAAATAGGTCGATATGCGCACTCAATATTTGAGTCTATGACAAAATATTTTGCGAATATTTATGATTTTAATAAAGAAGAAAGAGAAAAAAATTCTTATGATGTCTTTTCAATTTCCAGATTATTTCTTAACTCAAACCTGCCTGACGAATTTTTTAAAACTGTTTCTAATTCATATTTGATTGAAAATGATTTCTTAAATATATTTGACAGAAAAATCAAAAGAGACTCGATTAAACTTATTGGTAATAAGAATAACCGAGTGAAATTTACGCGAGTTTGTGATAAGCATAATCTTTGGGTTAAAGATTTTACTGATAAATTAAAATTAATTGGAAAAAATCGAACTAAACTAATCTGGTATGTTGAAATAAACAACTCGAACAAACTTGAAGAACTTTTTAACCCTAAATTTCTTAAAGAAGAAAATCTCGACAAGGCTGTTCTATTAAAGTTGATTGATAATGTTGCAGAAACAACAAACCAATTAGAAGAGCTGGTTTTGAATAATTTAGAGAAGAAATATCTGCCAACAACCACTATTGATGAGGGCATAAAAACCATAACAAACTTGATGGATACAATAACCGGATAGGAGCCCGAAACATTTGAGTGCTGGATCAATAGCGGGCTTCTTTTTAGATTCTTGTATTCTAATGCCTCAATCATTGAAAGCCACTCGTGATGTTTGTCAAAATTTTTTGAGTAAAGATCTAAATCACTTTGTTTCATCATCAATTAAAACTGAAGCGCTACAACTTTTAAACAACACTGGTGAGGTGTTGAATACCAGTATCCGTTATTATATGAAGCCTGCCTTGGAAAGACAAGGTATAACAAGTGTAACTAAAAATGATGCAATAACTATTGCAGATGTTTTTTCACAAGAAAAAAGAAGGCTTGACAAAGAATGTTCCATTAGGACAGGTATTAGAAGTGAGTTGTTTGGGGATATCGAGAATTATGTTGCCAGTTTGATTCATGAATTAGAACCAGATAAGCCTCTTTCGGTTGATGACCTTTTAGCTAATACGTTAAGTGCCTTAAGTACAGCAAAATATGAGATAGAAAAACCTTTCAAATCAATTAAATCTATATTTGTTGAACCTGAGGATGAAATGTTGAATTTTGCCCCTCTGTGCAAATTAGTTAAGAACAAAAGCGATATTCTTCACTTAATGTCTGCTGTCAGGTACCAATTTCAACAAAATGCTTGGGTTATATTTGTAACTAATGATGACCGAGATATCTTGTCAAATAGTTCGGCTATTTGGAACTTTTGTGGGTTACGATGCACTAAACCCGTATGGGCCTCTGATTATTACAGTCACATTACGAGGTTTAAGCGGCCCCGTCAATACTTCAGCGAAGTTCTAATTCCAGCAACAGAATTAAGAGAATTTATCAAAATTATAGAAGATAAACTGAATCTACAAATTAGACCCAAAGTTGTCTAAAAAGACTTTTTCGAGAGTTTTCACGTATAGGGAGATATGTTGGTGTAATGGTTTTCACAAGGTCGCAAAATGTTGAAAATCACGATAAAGTATGGGCCATGCCCTTTGAGCGAGGCGCTAAAATCGGCAAAAAACATGAAAAAATCCTGTCATCTCTCTAAACGTGAACACTCTCACTTTTTCAAGGTGTCATCAGTCCATACTGACTTGAATTCAAGCTTACTATGTTCCATAAAACCCGCGCCACAGACACTTGTTATTTATTCCGATGCTAAAACCCATTTATTCCGATGCTAAAACCCATTTCTGAACATTTGAACATTCTATATTTTGTCTCTTGTTTTTGTTTCCCAAAACAGTTGGTTCTTGTCTTTTTTGTTTTTCTGGAGAAAATTTCCAGACACAATTTATAAGCTTCAAAAACTATGTCACGTGTATGGTACAAAAGTTCGTGTCCCCAGCGGGGTACGGGGCTTCCAGAGGAGGATTCGCCCGCGACTTTAACGGTACATGACACCTACATTTTTCAGATTTTTGGTTATTCGTCAAGCATTAGTTTAGTTTTGGAATTGCGGAGTTTTTGTATTTCTTCACGTTCAATAATTTGAATGCTTTTTTGGGGTGTTGGAAGATTTTCTGGAAGGGTCGTTCCCATTTCCACCATTGCTACGCGAATTTTTTCAGCGATTCTATAATGGACCTCATTTGCCTCAACAGCCGATGAGGTTTTATCTATTTTCAACTTTTCTTCCGTCTGAGAAATACGAAACAAATTAGCAATCAGTTCTGTGTTGCCCATGAAATCAAGAATTTTTTCCTCTTTTTTTAAGCCCTTTCGCTGATGAATATCTGCAACGGTTAATCCGCCGTAAAGTCCCATGTAGCCTGCGTTTTGAAAAATAGCAAACTCTTCATCAGTGATAACCCCCGCAGTATGTGCGGCTTTTGCTAAAAGTTGATTCCACTGCTTAATGTTACCCCGAACAACAAGTCGTTTATTATTTTCATCAAGCTGATTAAAAGTATCTGCTAATTCCTGTCGGCGTGTTTGTATGGCAAAATATGTTTGCCCAAGCGCAATAATTTCTTTACGTGGATCACCGTTTTGGACAATAAGATAACACGCATACCTTGTGAGTTTATAATCTATAACTTGTTTTTCTGCTGATTTGGGCATCTGTATCGTTTTGCTGACGTCAGCAAAATGATCCCCCACAATAAATCCACTGTTTTTACATGCAAGCATAGCTCGGTCAATGACCTTGTGAAAATTACGCCACTGCGTATACTGTAAAACACTCTGTAAATCCCTTGCAAACCAAAACTCTACACCACTATCAGTAGTTTGCTTAATTGTTTCAAAGGATTCATATTCAGTGGCATCCAGTTTAGTCATTTGTGTTCTTCCTCTTCCTTTAATCTCTCTAACATGATAGTAGATGAAGTTACTCTTTTGAATGTATGTTATAAATCATTGAGAACTGTAAATTTCGTTTTACACCCTGTAGCGAACAGTGAAATCTCATTAATGTATTGAGGGACTTTACCAACATTATTTTTTACCAATTTCAAGTGTACGGCCAATAGTATCAGCGAAAAACACAGGCAACTTGAGATGTCATCAATCATACTGATTTGAATTCAAGCTTACTATATTCCATAAAGCCCGCTC
>JAITBW010000066.1 GCA_031283385.1 Nitrososphaerota archaeon | reverse complement strand
TTTTGTTGCCGCTTAGGTCTAGTTTTGTGTTTCCTATTTCTTCTTTGATTTCATTTAATTGTGTTTCATTAAATACTGTGCCGTCTCTGCAGACTCGGTATTTGCCGATGACACAGCTGCCGCATAGACCTATGCCGCATCGCATTAGGCGTTCTAGACTTGCTTCTAGTGGTTGTTTGTGTTTTTGGGTTAGTTCAAAAATTTTTTTAACCATGATTTCTGGTCCGCAGGTGTATATGGCGTCAAATTTTTCTTGATTTAAGAGTGTGTTTAATGGTTCAGTGACAAAACCCTGTATGCCGTGTGTTCCGTCGTTTGTTGTTGTGATTAACTTGTTTTTTTCTTGGCAAATTTTGTTTAGCTGGTCTGTGAATAATAGTTCATTTTTGGTTTTTGCGCCTATTATGATTGTTATTTTTTTTGTTTTGTTTGTTGATAGGGTTTTTGCTAGAAATAGAAGTGGTGCTGTGCCTGTGCCTCCGCCTATTAGGAGTGTGTTGCCGTTGTTTTGTGTGTAGCTGTTTCCGTATGGTCCTCTTATGCCTATGGTTGCGCCGGGTTTCATGTTGTGTAGGTGTTGTGTGGCTTCTCCTACTGTTTTTACGGCTACGCTAATTATGCCTTTGTCTGTGGCGTCAAGTATGCTTAATGGTATTTCATCTATTCCTGGTATCCATAGCATTAAGAATTGTCCTGGTTTAGCTTTGGCACTTTGTTTGTCTTTGAAGGTGTATGTTTTAACTGATGGGCTCTCAGTTATTATATCTATTATTTTGGTTGTTCGTAGTGTGTTAGCTTTTGTGAATTGATCTGGCAATTTCGTTTATGCTCCTGAAATGTTTCTTTTTTAAATACTCTTCAATGCCTTTATTTATTGTTTGGAAAACGTTTGGGCTGTCAAATGCTATAGCTGTGCCAACTTGCACAGCGTTTGCACCTGCTATGAAGAACTCTACAGCGTCTTGCCAATTGCTAACTCCTCCACATCCAATAATAGGTATGCCTGAGAGTTTTTCTCGTATATCATAAACGCAACGCAGTGCAACGTTTTTCATTGCTGGTCCTGACAGTCCACCTTTTATATTACTTAAAATTGGCTTTGCAGTTTCTACATCAAACGCTATGGCTCTAAGAGTGTTTACAGCTGTTAACGCGTCTGCACCTGCCTCAACAGCGGTACTTGCTAACTCTACAATATCTGTTACATTTGGTGATAGTTTTACAAAAACAGGCACCTTAACAGCGGCTTTTACCGCTTTAACAACTTCCATTAAAAGAGCTGGATTTTGACCAATCTCCGCACCCGTCTGCTTAACATGCGGACAAGAAACATTTAACTCCAAAGCATCCGCACCCGCATCCGCAGCTTTCTTTGCAACAGAAGCGTATTCCTCAGCATTATAGCCAAATATGCTTACAATTAACGGTTGCTGAATTAACGTTTTTGCATGCTTAATTTCTTCAACATACACTCCAATTCCGGGATTTGGCAAACCCATAGCGTTAATTAAACCACCATTTACCTGAACAACCGTTGGATTAGCATAACCATTTCTTGGCTGTAAACTAACAGACTTTGTAACGACAGCTCCTGCACCGCCATCTATTACTCTGCGCATAGACTCAGCTGAGTAACCTAAAACTCCAGAAGCTAACATGCCTGGATAATTAAGACTTAAACCCGCTATCTGTACGCTTAACAGGCTACTTCCCAAACAAACTACTCTCCATAATCATAATTAATACATAGATGATGCATTAAAAGATAAAGATAATGATGCCCTAGTTAAACAGACCTCATTCTTTTGCTGTATTAGTATGTTTCTTCGTTTCTTGTTTTGATAAGAAAACGTGTTATATATGTTGGAATCTTTTTAAATACGCAAAGTTTGGTATTTAGCGTAAGGTGGATTATACAAGCTGTAATTTAGTGAGGTGACAAGAGATTACTACTAAAAGAAAAGGGTCTGTTCAAATACGTTTTGAAATTCTAGAGTACCTTTTCTTTAGCGGCAAAAGTCAGTTGCGTACTCATGTTTGGCGTAAGGCAACTGATGTGTCATATGATGACTTTTTAAAACATTTAACTTACCTAAAAGACCGAGGGTTTATAGACGAATCTCAGGGTCGTCTCTTGTTAACTGTTGAAGGCAGAAAAATCTATACAAACCTCAGAGATTCCCTGCCCTCACTACTTTAGTATTCACCAATGGTGCATCACCTATATAACTATATAAAACATAAAAAAAGATGACGAATATGAATAAAACAGAAAAACAACCGCGACAACTAGAATATCCAGTTAAAACAGCACACGAGTTTTTCTCTGAAATCAACAACGAATGGGGCAGATTCAAACGAGGCGCAATAATGAGCACAATAGTTTGCTCCCTTTTACTAATTGGCTACATTTTTACATTCTTACGCATAAACAAGCTTCATGGCTTTGAATTTAACGCACTATTTCTAGTGCTACCGGTAGTTGGCTTTTTGGGATACACTATCTACTTGATGATCTCTCAATACCGCTTCTTTAGACGATGGGAAAAACGCATGAACCACATATACAGTTATGAAGAAAAACTACTACTTACAGACGATGATGACAAAAATATAGAAGAAACAGATAATCAAAGTATAGTGTCTGACAGTTAAAAAAAGTTAGCGCTTTAGGGTCTGCCTTTTGTCTAATTCCTCTCCACTTTTGCCTTCTCAAATTCGTGTTTCTTTAGGCACCGCCATATGTTTAAACATCCTTGACGGCAAAATGGATGCAGACCCAACAACAGCATATTTAATGACCTACACAGACGGCAAATGCTCTGCAAACTGTAGCTTTTGTCCCCAAGCTAAAAACAGCAAAAACAGCACTAACATGCTCTCAAGAATCATCTGGCCTATCTTTCCCCTCTATTTAGTAACCCAAGCGTTAGCTGACACATTTAAAAAAGACAAAATTAAACGAGTATGCATACAAGCCTTAAACACTCCAAACGCGTTTACACAACTTGAAGCTACCGTTAAAGAAATTAAAAAACACAACATCCCCATCTCCGTATCCTGCCAGCCATTAAACCGTCAAGATATCCAACTTCTTAAAAACGCAGGAGTTGACCGCATAAGCATTGCCCTAGATGTTGCAACAGAAACAATTTTCCGCAAAATAAAAGGCGAAAAAACGGGTAGCCCCTATCGTTGGAATTATGAAATTAACTTACTTAAAGAGGCATTAACAATTTTTGGAGTAGGCAATGTTAGTACACATTTGATTGTAGGTTTAGGCGAAACCGAAAAAGAAGCTACAAACATCATTCAATGGTGCGTAAACTTTGGCATTTTACCCGCCCTCTTTGCATTCACACCCATACGCGGTACTGCATTAGAGAAACAAACTCCACCTAACATTACCTCTTACAGACGGCTACAGCTTGCACGACACTTAATAGTCCATGGCATAACATGCATAGAAAATATACAATTCAATGAACATGACAACATAATTTCCTTTGGAGTAAACACAGACACCTTAGATGATATTATTAACAGCGGTAAACCTTTTCAAACTTCAGGCTGCCCAAATTGTAACAGACCATTTTACAATGAAAAACCCAGTGGTCCACTATATAATTATCCCAAAAGCTTGAATATAGAAGAAATAGAAGAAATAAAAAAACAGATAGAGCTTTCTTTTTTCTAAGTTGTTGACGTTTTCTTATCAGAGGCCATTTTTGGTTTCTGGCGTGTTACTTGTTCTACCATTCGCCAGAATTCATCCATAGCGTAACCTTTCTGTAGTTCTTTCATAAGCTTCTTTACTTGATAATACGTCATCTGAGCTTCGCCTTTATCTAAGCCCTCATGTGGACCTTTTACGCGTCTGAATAGTTCATCCATTTGTCTTGGGGATGCTCTTATTCCCGCTTTTTCTAGCATTTCCTGAATTAAGTTTTGACCTGTATTTCTGCCTATGAAAACTGTGGTTTCTCGCCCAACAATTTCAGGTGGAAATGGCTCAAAAACCAGTGGATGAGCTAACATTTCCTCTACATCTTCTTCTACTTCATGGGCAAAAATGTTCTCACCAATGATCGGCTTATGGAATTGAATTGGCAACGCAAAAGCTTTTTCAGCTGTCTGAGATATTCTCGAAATTTTCCCTAAGTCTATACCTGTGTCAATGTTGTATAGCAATTCTGCTGATGTTACAACTTCTTCAAATGGTGCAATACCTGCACGCTCACCAAAACCGGCAATACACGTATGCATATATGATACGCCTTCTTCCATGGCTGCTAGCGTGTTTGCTGATGCTAGACCAAAATCGTTATGGCAGTGGATGGACATTGGGATTTTCTTCTTTATAGCTTCAGATAAGCCATCACGTACGTGAGATATTAGATATTTCATAGATAAGGGTCTTATGAATCCGACAGAGTCTGCAAGACCTAGTCTAGTAGCGCCAGCTTCTGCAGCTTGCTGAAATACCTGCAGTATGTCATCAATAGTCGTTCTTGTACCGTCCATGAGCATAAAGTTAACTGTTGCTCCGTGATCCTTACAGTAAGTTATGGACTCTACGATTTTCTGCAACGCTTGCTTTTTCGTTATTTTGTATCTATACTGCAAATTTAACCCGTTAATGGGTGATTCAAGGGTAATTTCTTTTATACCGCATTCTAGACAGGCATCAATACTTGCCTTACTTGGCTCAGCAGAAGCGGTAAGTTTCGCCTGCTCAAAACTTTCATTAACTATTTTGCTAACATTACGTTTTTCATCATCTGAAAGAGCTGGAAAACCAACATTAATCACCGCTACACCTGACTCATCCATTAACTTTGCCAGTTTTACACGCTCAACATACGTTAAATAAACAGTCGGCGCTTTAACACCTTCACGAAACGTTTCATCCCAAATAAATATGCGCTCAGGCAACCTAGGCGGCAGATTCTTACGTAACCTATTATAATTAGCAATTAATCCCTGCGTTTCAAGCTTTTTAAATATAGTCTTCCTCATTTAGCCACAGCCCAACCGATAAGCGCTTAAATTCCATGTTAAATTACAAGTACTCATATAAAAACAACATTCTAAACACGAGTATATAAACAATGATTAACATTTAGAACTCTTGCAAAAATAAAACTATTGCTAATGCTGATAACATTCGGTGTTAGTATTAACTGTTAATTTGACAACTTATATTTAACGTAAAACTAACGTAAAACATGATAATAACAATTAATCACAATTGTGCTCTAAAACTGGAAATAAGAAAAACTTAAAAAAGTAAAATGTGTGTAGCGACTTATCCAACTGTTAGCTTACCAAATTTGCCAACATTGAGCTGGATTTCACTTTTAAAACTGGTAACATAACCATTTTCGATCTTTATGTTATCGCCAACGTTTACTTGCTCAATTTGTTCATTCCACAAAGTCAATTTTATGCTACCTGTTTCGTCTGCAACAATAGCGTCAACTATTCGGTATGTCGCATCACCAAACTTTGATTTTACTTCTCTTACATCGCCCTTTTCTACAACTTTAGCTTCAACATTAACGCGTTTCGCGCCATCTCGTAGATCTTTTATTTCAGTACTCACTATTTTTCACCTGTATACGTAAACTAAATGTTAAATTCCCTTAAAAAAAAGTTTTCTAACAATATAAATATTACTATTTCAACTCGAACCGTTTGAAGACAAGAAAACAGCCCCTAACTCCTAATTTGCTAAAAAAAGAAAAAAAGTTTGGATTAGCTCTTCTAAATAATATCTAAAATATGCCTAATCCTGCTAGCAACGCTAGTATTAACGCAGTTGAAATCACAGTAACTACAGCAATTACAATACATTTTATATATGATAACTCTGAATGCGAATCAACATTAACAGTTTCTATCGTTGTAGTGTCACTGTCAGTATTTTGCGTAATGGTCTTTATGTACGTACAGCCTGAAACAGCCTTTATTGCAAATGTGACAAATATGATTTGTAAAATGTACATGAATACGTTGATTACTGTTGTAAGTGTAGTAAAGGTAGCTGTATCTTCCAATATTAACTTGTAAAGTGCTTGTGACGTTGGTGCTGCACTATTTACAATAGCGTCAGAATAAGCTATAGTTGAAAACGGCAAGTCATATGGACAACTGATTTCTGGCAATGTAAGAGAACTTAACACCAAAAATATCGATGTTATAACAATAGCCATAAGCGTAAAACCTATTGCAACGATAAGAGGTTTCCAAACAATATTGTTTGCTTTTAAAACTTTAAGCAACAGGTATGATACTACGGCAAGTATAATCCACTGAAATACTGCCTGCATAAATATCGAGTAAATAGCAATGCTAAAGAACATCCCCGAACCTAAAGCACCAGTTTGTGTTAAGTATTGACCACGGAAAAATACGCCCTGTAGTAAAATGTTAATTTCTGAAGATGACGGATATGTTATACTAAACTTTAAACCTGTTACCTCTGACCATTCTGGAGAACCCGTAGACTGCCACTCTGAACCACCTACAGGAATAGTCAAATTATTCCAACTACCCCGATTATTTGTTAACATTGACGTTATGTCAAGTGTGAAATAACTTGATGTACTATTTGAAGTGTAAAGTGTTATACTGCCTGAATTTGGTGCAGCATTAGGCGATACTTGTTTAATATTCATGTTTAAACTTGTAAAACCATTTGAACTACAGTCTGCAGTATATCCAAACTGTTCAAAACTAGCTGATAAACTGTTACTGTTAGGAAGAACAAACTGTAAACTGTTCTCACCATAAAAAGTTTGATTAATATAGTCCTGATAATTCTCTGTTATAACTGCACCCTGAGTAACAACCCATTGATTAGCAATCTGCGGCTCATATAATGAATTAACACCAGATGACGTGAAAGCACTTAATTGCCCCGCTGGCGGCATCGTTTGCTCATAACTTATCTTTGAGTAATAATTGTAATAATAAACGCTCTGTAAAGCTATAAAGAGCAAAACTATGATTGCCACAGCTAAATACTTTGGATTGTTAGCAACTTTTTTAAACGTCTTATGAGGTGCATAAATAACACCCAAGATATCCTTAATAACCAAATATAAACACCACAAAAAAGTAATTTACACGTTTATATAAGGATATGCAACAATCACAATTAAAAAGTAACAGCTAAACAAATAATTACGTGGTAAATCAGAAAAACAGCTCAAACTCATTTTTAGCTCCAAAATCTTCTATTGACAAAACCTTTAAATAAAAAAAACAAAAAAGTAATGATGATAAATATGGCTAAACTTTTTTCTGTAATACTACTTTCCCTACTGATACTTAGCTCATTTGTAACTGTATTTAGTGCTGTTTCAGCATCAGAGTTAGTTGAAGATTCTTGGAATACAAAAACACCTATGACTCAGGCACGGACGGGTTTAGGTGTTGTTGCTGTTGAAGGTAAAATCTATGCTATTGGTGGTTACACTGATGAGGTTTATCCCGGTAATGGTTATACCGGTATAAATGAGCGATATGATCCACAGACTGACACTTGGACTACTATGATGCCTATGCCTACACCTAGAAGAAATTTTGCTATTGCAGCATATCAGGGTAAGATTTACTGTATAGGCGGCATGTCACCCTATGATGAAACGGGCTCGCCGATGTTATGTGGAGTAACGGAGGTTTATGATGTAGCTACAGACAGTTGGAGTACTAAAGAGCCTATACCACTAAGTATGGTTGGCACTCAGAGTCATTTCGTGGGAAGCGTTAAAGGACATGCTGTGAATGGTAACATTTTCGTTATAGCGTATTCTCTATTATACAGGTACAGTAGTTCCGAATGTGTAGTTTTTTGAGGCGATTTTACTCTAAACTGTTACCTTAAATAACCCTATAAATTATCCTGTAAACAATATTTACACCAATAGATTAACACTATCACAAA
>JAITBW010000045.1 GCA_031283385.1 Nitrososphaerota archaeon | reverse complement strand
CGTTTTTACTAGTTAGGTTATGCTCAGGTTTGGACTAAATTGAATAATCAAATATAATTAGTGGCGTCTTATTGTTTTAGCATAGTTATAGACTAAATTTTATATTTAGCGCATGTTATAAACATGTAGAATAGTTTGCAGGGAGAAGAGTGACGTGAAGAGTAATAAGAATAAAGAAAAAGAAATGATGAGAGGAAACATGAAACTGGTAACTGTTCTATTGCCAGAAGCTCATCTTGAAGGATTAGAGGAACTGGTTAGGGCGAAAATGTACCAAAACAGAAGCGCGGCAATACGTAATGCTGTGCGAGATTTGCTAAGAAATGAGTTATATGAAGCAAAAAAAAGCCGTAGATAAAAACAGATACGGCAATATCTGCTTTAAACAATTTTAGTTAAGTTCCAAAGTTTACGTGCTGCTTCTGCAGGGTTTTCAGCTGAAACAATTTCGCGTCCAACAATTAAGTATGTTGTACCAGCTTTAATGGCTGTTTCTGCACTTCCGCCCTGGGCGCCAATGCCAGGTGAATATATAGGTACTTTTTCGCCTAATATTTGATGTATTTCGTGTATTTTCTCAGGAATAGTAGCTCCAACTACAGCGCCGTCTGCTTCATAAGCAACATCTTTTTGTGCAAACATTAGGTATTGGGGTATAGATTTGCCCGTAGAGGGCTCAGTAACTGTTTGTCCATAGCCTTCAACTGCGCCTTTATGACTCATATAAGTAAGTAAAATGACGCCTTTATCTTGTCTGCGAGATGTCTCAAAAAGCGGTTTTAAGCCATCTTCCCAGCCGATAAAAGGATTAGCAATAATAGCATCAAACCCGGCGGCGTAATAATAATCAGCTATAATCTGGTTAGTGTTACCGATATCGTTAACTTTTGCATCCATTATCACCAAAAGGCCCTTATCATGAATTTTATCTACAATATTTTTTACACCATCAAATAAGCCCAGAGGTAAAACAAGATGATTATTAATTTTAACCGCGCAAAGATATGGATAAACCTGCTCTAACAGATTATCTGCCTTAGAAATTAATTCCTGTCTACTATGGAGATTTTGAAAAGGAAAATCTAAAGCTAAAACTAGCCGCGAATTATTAGCTTCAGCGATTTTCTGAATTTTAAGTTTAAACTGCAAAGTGAACCCTTCAACAGTTCTTAATAGACTTTCATCCATTAAACACTTTTTATTCTACGTGAGGCTTAAATTTCTGAAAACCATGAATTAACAAGTTAAATTTACATTCAGAAGGGCTATTCATGAAAAGCGTAACAGAAAAAATATTCGAGAAACATTTAGCCGACGGCAAAATGACCCCGGGCGAAGAAGTGGGTTTAAAAATTGACCACACCTTAACTCAAGACTCAACAGGAACAATGGCATATCTTGAATTTGAAGCCATAGGTATTCCTCAGGTAAAAACGGCACTTAGCCTAAGCTTTGTGGATCATAGCATGCTTCAAAATGATTTCCGCAACGCTGATGACCATAGATACTTACAAAGCGTCGCCGCTAAATATGGTATAGTCTTTAGCAGACCAGGCAATGGTATTTGTCATCAACTTTATCTCGAACGTTTTGCCCAACCAGGTGTAACTTTACTTGGCAGCGACAGTCACACTCCAACAGCAGGTGGTATGGGGATGATAGCTATTGGAGCAGGTGGACTTGATGTCGCAGCGGCAATGGCAGGTGAGCCGTTCTATCTTGAAATGCCAAATGTGTATGGCATAAAATTAACGGGTAAACTTTTGCCATTTGTTTCAGCAAAAGATGTCATATTAGAAGTTTTGAGAAAGTTAACTGTAAAGGGTGGAGTGAATAATGTTCTTGAATATTTTGGCTCTGGCGTTAAAACGTTAAGTGTTCCTGAGAGGGGGACGATAACTAATATGGGAACTGAAACAGGTGCGACTACATCTATTTTTCCCTCAGATGAAATTACAAGACAATTTTTAGTTAGTCAAGGGCGCGAAGATCAGTGGGCAAAGTTGGAGTCAGATGATGGTGTTCAGCAGTATAGTGAGGTTTTGGATATCGATTTAGCAAAAGTTGAGCCTCTTCTAGCTATGCCTCATAGTCCAGATAATGTTAAACCTGTTAGTGAATTAGAGGGAACCCCTGTTGATCAAGTCTGTATAGGTAGCTGTACTAATTCGTCCCTTAGAGATTTGAAAATTGTTTCAGCTCTGTTGAGAGGTAAAAAAGTTCATGAAACTCTCAGTTTGACAGTTTCAGCAGGTTCGCGTCAAGTTATGGAAAATCTTGCAGTTACAGGTGAACTTGAACCGTTAATTCAGTCGGGAGCGAGAATTTTAGAAAACTCGTGTGGTCCATGTATAGGTATAGGTCAGGCTCCAAATACTGGTGCGGTTTCTCTTCGTACGTTTAATCGTAATTTTAAAGGGAGAAGTGGGACACAAGATGCTAATGTTTATCTTGTTAGTCCAGAAACTGCTGTTGCGGCAGCGTTAACAGGTAAAATTACAGATCCTCGTAAACTGGGGATATTTCCGGAAATAAGTATGCCAAAGGCGTTTGTGTTAAGTGATGCTATGTTTATACCTGCGGCTGTGAACTCAAATGCTAAGGTAATTATGGGACCTAACATTACGCCTCTTCCGCAGTTTCAACCTACTCCATTGCAACTTGTTGGAGAAGTTTTACTCAAAGTTGGTGACAATATAACGACGGATGATATTCTTCCAGGTGGAACAGATATAATGTCACTGCGTAGTAACATTCCAGAAATCAGTAAATACATTTTCTGTCGTGTGGATGCAAACTTTTACCAACGTGCAATACAAAAACAGGGCGGTTTTATTGTAGGAGCAGAAAACTATGGTCAAGGCTCCTCACGTGAACATGCAGCATTAGCACCGAAATATATAGGAGTAAAGGCAGTCATTGCAAAATCATTTGCACGCATACATATAGCCAACTTGATCAACTTTGGAATACTGCCTCTAACATTTGTTGACAAACAAGACTATGACAAGATCGATCAAGGAGATCTTTTAGAGTTAGACACAAAGGAACTAGTAGAAACATTGACGCTTAAAAATAAAACTAAAAACGTGGAAATCAAGGTAAACTTGAATTTGAGTAAACAAGAGAAAGAGCAAATTAAAGCAGGCGGCAAACTAGCAGTCATCAAAAATAAACAAAGCAAATAAATTCACACCATATTTTCTCTTTTTCAACTTTTACCATAAAAGGTAATTATTATTCAGTTTGGACATAACCAGCAGAAACAATGCCTGTTCATTGCCAATTGGTGTCTAATTGAAATTTGTTGTTTGTTGTTAAA
>JAITBW010000017.1 GCA_031283385.1 Nitrososphaerota archaeon | reverse complement strand
ATAACCTGATCATCTAAAACAATTGCTGGTGCCATTGCACAGGCTCCAATACAACGTGTAAATAGGAGTGATAACTTGCCATCAGCTGTTGAACCGCCTCTTTTAAGATTAAATTCTTTTTCTATAGCTTCAACTATTTGTTTTACACCTTTTACGTAGCAGGCTGTTCCTAGACAGGCAGTGACTATGTGTTGACCTGGTTTTCTCATTTTGAAATCACTGTAACACGTGGTTACTCCGTAAACGTGGCTTGGTGGCAGGTTTAGTGAGCCTGCTATGTCCATGAGTAAGTTTCGGTCAAGGTAGCCGTAAATTTCTTGGGCACTATGGAGAATTTCTAAAAGTGCACTTTTTTGGTAATTGTGCTTTTTTATAACTTTTTCCACCTGTGTCCGTCGTATATCCTCTGTGGTCAATAGGGTCTCTCCAGTTTTTTAGATTTAACAAGTAATAATGATATAAAGATTAGCTTGTGATTACTGTAGAGATATGTAACAAGTGTTGTTGCTTTTGATATTTTTCGATATATTTTCGTGTATAACTGTTTTAATGTTGTCTTGTTCCTTTTATTGGTTAGATTTAGTGGGAACTCTTATCTAATAGTTACATTACACAAATGTAAGTAACTTCATTAACTAGAGGGCGTGACATGGTCGACGGTAAATATTGGGACGAGGAAATTGAAACTTTGTCCTGTGAGGAAATTAGAAAAATTCAACTGCAGAAACTTAGGGAACAAGTGGAATATTGTTATAATAATAGTGTTTTTTACCGTAAAAAGTTTGACAGTATAGGTTTAAAGCCTGATGATATTCAAACGTTAGAGGATCTTAAAAAAATTCCTTTCACAGTAAAGGCTGATTTAAAAGAGAATTATCCGTATGGTATGGTGGCTGCGTCTTCAGGGGAAATTGTTGAAATTCACGCGTCAAGTGGGACGACTGGTAATCCTATAGTGGGTGTTTATACTAAGCATGATATTGCTGTTTGGCAGGAGCTTATGGCGCGTTCAATTTATGCTGCTGGTGGGCGTCCTCAAGATGTTATACATGTAGCCTATAGTTATGGTCTTTTTACTGGTGGTTTTGGTTTTCATTATGGTGCTCAAAAGGTTGGTGCTCGTATTGTGCCTGCGAGTGGTGGTATGACGCAGCGTCAAGTTAAGCTTATGAAGGATCTGGATGTGACTATACTTGCCTGCACTCCTAGCTTTGCTGTTCATATAGCAGAAGTTATGCAACAAGAAGGTGTAAATCCCAAGCATGATCTTAAGCTTAAGCGAGGTATATTTGGTGCTGAGCCTTGGTCTCAGCAGATGCGTCAGAGGATTGAGAATGTTTTAGGTATTGAAACTTTTGATATTTATGGTTTAACTGAGCTTTTTGGTCCGGGTGTTTCTATAGAGTGTACAGAGCATAATGGTTTACATGTTTGGGAGGATCATTTTATTGTTGAGGTAATAGATTCGAACACTGGTGAGCCCTTGCCTGATGGTCAGGAGGGTGAACTTGTTTTTACAGCGTTAAGTAAGACTGGGCTTCCTATTCTTCGTTATCGTACATTTGATATTTCAAAGATTATTCGTGAAAAATGCGCCTGCGGACGTACACATGCTCGAATGTTGCGTGTTACTGGACGGACAGATGATATGCTGATTGTCCGTGGAGTAAACGTGTTTCCCTCCCAAATAGAATACGCCATACTACAATTCCCAGAGCTTGCACCACAATACCTAATAGTCCTAGACCGCCCCGGAGCTCTTGACACATTTCATATTAAAGTTGAATTAACAGAGCAGGCTCAAGCAGATGCTAATCTTGACTTAAAACAGCTTAAGCAACATATACAACACAAAATTTACATAATCACCGGGTTATCTGCTGAAATAGAACTTGTTAAACCAAACGAGATACCCAGATCAGATGGCAAAACAAAAAGAGTTCTAGATCTACGTAAAGGCAAAATGTAAGGATTCTACCAGTATGACTTCAAAAATTACCGTGAACAACCCTAACAGTTTCATCCTACTTAACGGTGACGAAGCCGTTGCACGAGGCGCCGTTGAAGCCGGTATAAAAGTTGCAGCAGCATACCCCGGAACCCCATCCACTGAAATTCTAGAAACCCTAGCACAAGCTGCCAAAACCTTAAACTTTTACGCAGAATGGAGCGTTAACGAAATCATATCCACCGAAGTAGCCGCCGGTGCATCCATGGCTGGAGCAAGAGCTATAGTCTCTATGAAACACGTCGGACTAAACGTCGCCTCAGACGCAGTTATGACCCTCGCATACACAGGTACCAAAGGCGGTCTGGTAATAACTGTCTGCGATGACCCCGCTTTACACAGCAGCCAAAATGAGCAAGATACGCGATACTTTGCAGTACATTCTAAATTACCCTTACTTGACGCAGGAAACCCTCAAGAAGCACTAAACATGACTAGAGAAGCCTTCAACATAAGCGAAAAACTCCATCTTCCCATAATCCTACGTTTAACTACACGAGTTGCTCATGGAAAAGCTAAAGTGCAAATTGGAAGCTTCCAAAACCTTGAACGCGATATTTCCTTTGACAAAAACGGTTCCAATTGGGTAATGATACCTGCAAACGCAATCCGACAACATCACGCTTTAGAAGAAAAACTTGTTGAAGCAAAACAACTCTCTGAAAATTCCCAATTCAACAAAATTGAAGATAACAACTCTGAAATCGGTATAATCGGCAGCGGCGTAGGTTACTATTACGCTAGAAGCGTACTAGACACCAAAAAATTTTCCTGGCTAAAACTCGGTTTTATACATCCCTTTCCTGCAGAGCTTGTGAAAACGTTTGCAACTAGAGTAAAACAGCTCATAGTAATTGAAGAACTTCGTCCTTATATTGAGGAAAATCTTCAACGCTTAAAACTTGACGTAACTGGAAAAACAGTGTTAAACCTTAGCGAAATAGGCGAATACACTCCTGACAAAATTAGAGAAGCTTTCGCAAAATTAGGCTTAACCAAAAAAACCTCCACAACAGCCGCAGTTGCAGGTCTGCAGCCTAGACCTCCAAATCTTTGTCCTGGATGTACGCATCGCGCATTTTATTATGCTCTAAATTCTGTTAATCAGCATGTAACTTGTGATAGCAGTAAATGTATTGGCTGTAGGACTTGTGAGAAAGTTTGTGCTTTTGGAAAGAGACAGGTTTTGGGTGGTGCTAAGGCGCGGATTCATGTTACACGTGTTAATGATGTGGAACATGTTGCTATTTCCTGTCAAGCTTGCCCTAGTGCTCCATGTGTTGTCTCTTGTAAGAATGGTGCGCTTTCTAAATCTGTTAAAACAGGTTTAATATCTGTAGATGAAAGCAAATGTGTAGGCTGTGCTTTATGTGTTAAAGCTTGTTCGTATGGTGCTATAGGTTTAGATTCAGATAAGCATAAAGTTTTCGTATGTGATACTTGTAACGGGGATCCTGCCTGTGTTAAGAGTTGTCCTCAGTCTGCTTTGACTTTAGTGGGGCGGTCTGATGATAAAATTGTTGCAGGTGATATAGGTTGTTATACTCTTGGTTTTTTGCCGCCTTTAAGTACTGTTCAAACTTGTCTTTGTATGGGTGGTGGTATATCTCAGGCGGCGGGTATGGTTCATGCAGGTGTTGGGGGGAAAGTGTTTGCGGTTCTTGGTGATTCTACTTTTTTCCATGCCGGTATGCCTGGTTTGTTAAATGTTGCTTATAATAGGGCTAATGTTTGTGTTGTTATATTGGATAATCGTATTGTGGCTATGACGGGGCATCAGCCTACTCCTGCTTCTGGACGGACAGCTATGGGTGATGCTGCTAAAAGTGTAAGTATACAGGAAATAGTTAGAAGTGTTGGTATAGATAAAATAGTAACTATTGATCCCTATGATGTTAAAGCTACTGTAGAGGCTATACGTGAAATTTTAACATATGATGGTCCATGTGTTATCATATCTCAAAGATCCTGTCCTCTTCTAATTGAACGCGGTTCCCCCTATGAAATTACAGAGAAATGTGGTTCCTGTGGATTATGTACTACACGTTTTGGTTGTCCCGCTATAACACAAACAAACAACAGCAACAGCAGTGTCAATAATGCCTCAGTTGTCTCGGTTACTTCTGGTAGAGTGGCAATTGATTCATCTCTCTGTAGTGGTTGTGGGGTATGTGCAAGTATTTGTCCTCATAACGCTATAGTGCCAATGGTTGGGAGGAAGGATTAGGTGAGGCTTGACTTTGTTTTTGCCGGTGTAGGTGGGCAGGGTATTGTAGTTTTAAGTGATATTTTTTGTGAAGCTGCGATGCTTGACGGGTTTGATGTAACTAAAGCGGAAATTCATGGTATGGCGCAACGTGGTGGTTCTATAACTGCTTTTGCGCGGATAAGTGAAAAAGTTGAATCCCCATTAATTGAAACTGGAAAAGCCGATGCCATAGTAGGCTTTGAAATTCTTGAAACCGTCCGTGCTTTACATATGCTAAAGCCTAACGGTACTGTAGTAGTAAACACCAAGTATCTTACGCCAAGTAATTTTTCAAAAAGCATAAAACTCAAAACGCAGCAGGAGCTTTTAAGCATAATAGACAATTTCACCCCTAACGTTTACCAAGTAGACGCTTCAAACATGGCTAACCAGTTAGGTAACAACTTGATAGTTAACACAATACTTCTAGGCGCAGTATCTGCACTACCCAATATGCCTATACAACGTGAATCTTTTGAAAAAGCTATGTCAACTAAACTAAAAGAAAAATACTTGCAAATAAATCTACAAGCATTTGAACTTGGCAGACAAAGTGTCTTAAAATAGCCTGCTCTGCTGTTACTGCTTGATACGCCGCATAAAGCTTGCCTTGCACGTTTACAAGGCACCTCTTTGTTTTAGATGTTTTAGCTTTTGGCTCTTGTTTACTGTTTCTATTTATTGCTGTAATGTTTTTGGCTAGATAGGTTTTTATTAGCGTTTGAATTTTACTTGCGCTTATATCTAAAGGATGATAAGAATGACCTTTCAAAAGGGAGACTTTATATTAATTAATTATACTGGAAAAGTAAAAGAGACAAACGAAGTTTTTGACACTACATATGAAGAAGTATCAAAGAAAGAGCGCCTTCATAAAGAAGGTGACATGTATGAGCCTAAACTTGTTGTTGTAGGCGAAGGTTGGGTTCTAAAAGCTTTAGATGATGCACTTTTAGATATGGAACCTGATAAAGAGTCAACAGTTGAAATTTCTTCAGAGAACGCATTTGGTCAAAGAGATCCCGAAAAAATTAAACGTGTACCTTTACGCCAATTATTAGCAAAAGAAATTAAACCAATAATTGGTGCACGCGTTGAATATCAAGGAAAAATGGCTATGATCCGCGCTGTTGGCGCTGGACGTGTCTTATTGGACTTTAATCCTCCATTAGCAGGTCGGACACTCATCTATGATGTTGTAGTTAAAAAGAAACTTGATAGCAGTGAAGAAAAAATTCTCTCTATAGTGCACAGACGTGTACCTGTAGTTGAAGAAGAACACTTTAAAGTTACAATAAACGGTGACAACTTGTCAATAGATATGCCTGATGATACCTTCTATGTTGAAGGTATACAAATAGCAAAACGCGGCATAGCTATGGATATTCAAAAATATCTGCCAAATATCATGCAGACACAATTCATTGAAACCTTTAAAACAGAACCAAAACCCGTTGATATAGCTCCGCCAACAGTGCAATCCGCTCCTGCTCCAGAACCTGAACAAGCTGCTGACACACCTGCTCCTGTAGATACAACAGCTCCAGCCGCTGACTCTGCTGAGTCTGTTCCAGCGGCAGAAGAACCAGAAGCTTAAACGCGCAAATAAGCGCTCACGTTTTCTTTTATTTTATTTTAATTTTATTTAATCAATAATTTTTGTTTCTTTTGCAACTTTTTTACATGCTTCATAGTCCAGTTGTAGCTTATGTAAAATAGTGTAACGATCCAAACGTATGGTTGGAGCCATTTCTAATGCTTTTATGATAACTTCATTTTTTATGCCTAATTCTTTAGCTGTCGTTGGGGCTCCTATTTGTTTTAAGGTGTCTCTTATTTGTTCCCAGTTTGTTTCTTGTAGATAAGCTGTAAGTATTGTGCCTACACCTACTTGTTCTCCGTGCATGGCCTGATTAGGATTTATTATGTCTATAGCGTGACTAAATAGGTGCTCTGCACCGCTACACGGTCTGCTGCTTCCAGCTATGCTCATAGCTACGCTGCAGCTGATTAGGGCTTCAAGTATCATATGTATGCTGTTTGTGTTTTTTGGTTGTATGTGTTTGGCGTTTTTTGTGATTAGTTTTGCGCTCATTTGTGCCAAGTTTGCGGCGTATTCTCCGTAGTATTCTTCTTTGCCTTCTATGTGGGCAATATTCCAGTCTTTTACGGCGGTGTATTTGGCTATTATGTCTCCGCAGCCGCTTATAGCTGAACGCCATGGTGCTTGTGCTATGATGTTTGTGTCGGCTATTATTGCGAGTGGGGCTTGGGCTATTATGGTGTATGGTTTGTTTGTTTCTTTTATTGAGGCTAGGGGGCTGGCTATGCCGTCGTGGGAGATTGTTGTTGGTATGCTTATAAATGGTATGTTTTGTTTGTTGCTGCTGATTTTTGTTAGGTCTATTATTGTTCCTCCGCCTATGGCGAGGAGTGCTTGTGGTTTTAGTTTTGCTATTTTTTGTTCTATAATTGCCATGTTTTCTACTGTGGTATTGTTTGTTTTAGTGTTGATGGTTATGGTTTGTGTTTTTATTTTTTTTTGTTTTAAAAGTTCTTCTACCTGTTTGCCTGCAGCATCATAGCTTTTTTTGCCTGATATTATAAGTGCGGGGCCTTTTAGGTTTAGTCTTTGTGTTACCTCTGTTACTCTGTTTAGTATGTTGTTTCCGACGATTACTTCTCGGGGTAGTTGCATGTAATGATAGTCTGCTGTCAAGGTTTTCACGTTTTTAAGTGTCATTATATGTTTTGGTTTTTGGTGTTTAAACTTTTTTGATTTAAAGGGGTAATTAGTTGGTCTTTGGCGGTGTTTACCATAATATTAATTAGTCTGTCAGAAAGTTATCTTTTGGTTGCTTCCTACGTTATTATCGTAAATCAATTTTAGGGAGAAAAATAAATCTATGTCATCACAAAATAATGCTACTAATGAGTTAGTCCTTAAGGGTACAACGACGATAGGTGTTGTCTGCTCAGATGGAGTTATTCTTGCCTCAGATACTCGTGTAACTATGGGTTATTATGTTGCCCACAAATTTGGAAAGAAAGTCTATAAAGTTGACGAACACTTAGGCATGACCATTGCTGGAACCGTTGCGGATGCTCAAAAAGTAGTTGACATTTTAACCGCTAACGCGAAACTATACAAAATAAATTTGAATAGACCTATGCCAATTCTCTCTGCAGCCCGTCTAGTTGCAAATATTCTCTTCAACAACCGCTATGTTCCCCTCTCCACGCAAGTTCTTGTTGGTGGTATTGACGAGTCAGGTCCTCATGTTTTCAATCTAGATCCATATGGTAGTTTGATGGAGGAGAAATCTGTTTCAACAGGCTCAGGTTCACCTGTAGCTTATGGTATATTAGAGGATAAATATCGTGAAGGGTTAACCATAGCGGAAATGTTGCCTACAATTGCAAAAGCTGTCAACGCCGCTATGAAGCGTGATGTTGCAAGTGGCAATAGTTATAATATTATAGCCATTAGTGCTGATGGGTATAAAGAATTAACAGAACAAGAGAAACAAGCTCTTCTTTAAACACGGGAAGTTAAACATTTGACTAAGAATCAGCAAGATAAAGATAAAATTGAAATCTCCCACTATATTTTACAGCATGTCCCAAGAGAAGCAGAGGTAACTAGAATTGAATATGAAGGTCCTATGCTCTCTGTCTACACTAAAAAACCCGAACTTCTCGTTGAACAGAGCAGTGTAATTGCTGAAATAGTAAGCGTCATACGAAAAAGAATAGTTGTAAGACCCGACCCCTCAGTTCGCCTATCCGAAGTCGAGGCAGAAAAAATTACAAGAGAACTAATAACCCCCGACGCCGAAGTTACCGATATAAACTTTGATCCCAGCCTAGGCGAGATAATTATCGAAACTAAAAAACCTGGTCTAGTAATAGGAAGAAATGGCGCGTTACTACAAGAGATCATTAAAAAAACCCGGTGGCGACCACATGTTCTACGTAGTCCGCCGATTAAATCAAAAATAGTTACTCACATGCGCCATTACCTACACTCTGAAAGTAAAGAGCGCGAAAGAATACTTCGCACCGTAGGAGAACGCATATTCCGACCAAAAACCTACGACGTAGGAGAAATACGCCTAACAGTCCTAGGTGGTTCACAAGAAGTCGGCAGATCCGCATTTTTACTAAAAACACGCGAAAGCAGTGTCCTTCTAGACTGCGGCATAAACCCCGGTTCAAATAGGCCATTTGAGTCTTTTCCAAGATTCGACTCCCCAGAATTCCAAATTGACAATCTAGACGCCGTAGTCATAAGCCACGCACACCTTGACCACTGCGGTCTTGTGCCCTTCCTCTACAAATACGGCTATGACGGTCCTCTCTACTGTTCTGCTCCAACATCAAACCTTATGACCATGCTGCAAATGGACTACTTAGATGTTGCTAGCAAACAAGGTATAACGCCCTTTTACGATCAAAAAGACGTTCGTGAATGTGTTCTCCACACTATACCTCTGCGTTTTGGTGTTGTAACTGACATAGCTCCAGACATACGTTTAACCCTCCATAATTCTGGTCACATTCTAGGCTCCTCCATGTTACATCTACACATAGGTGAAGGATTACACAATATTGTCTACACAGGTGACTACAAATTCGGTAGAACATTTCTCCTAGAAGCTGCCACTACAGAATTTCCGCGTATAGAGACTGTTATAACAGAGTCTACATACGGTGGCGCAGACGACTTTATGCCTTCTCGCTTAGATGCAGAAGAGCATTTGGCAAAAATAATAAATCAAACTTTGGAACGTAAAGGAAAAGTCCTCATACCCGTGCCTGCTGTAGGCAGAGCCCAAGAACTCATGTTAATAATCGCTGGGTACATGAAAAACGGTATGATGAAAGAAGCTCCCGTATTCTTAGAAGGCATGATAAGCGAAGCCACCGCTATACACACTGCATACCCCGAATATCTAGGTCGAGAAGTACGCTACAGTATACTACATGAAGAAGTAAACCCCTTCCAATCTGACTACTTTACTATAGTGGAACACCCAAGCGAACGCCAAAGCATCATAGACGGCGAATCCTGCATAGTTCTCGCAACATCAGGTATGCTAGAAGGCGGGCCAGTCATAGAGTACTTTAAAAACTGGACTCATGACGAACGCAACACCATAATATTTGTAAGCTACCAAATAGAAGGCACCATGGGCAGACGCGTACAAAAGGGCATAAATGAAGTTACCATGATAGACAACGACGGAAAAATAGTTGCCCTACCCGTAAAACTACAAATAGAAACCATAAACGGCTTTTCAGGGCACTCAGATAGACGTCAACTAGTGAACTATATAACACATCTAAAACCCAAACCTGAACGAGTCTTCATAGTGCACGGAGAAAAACAAAAAACCATAAACTTTGCCAACTATCTAACAACCAAAGCTGACATAACCACTATAACGCCTGGAGTCATGGAAACCTACAGACTACTATAAAACAGTAACAAAACAAAAACAGCAGGCAACAACCACCTGCACCTTATTATCTCCTTATATTCTTATTATGATGCTTCGCTCTTTTTAAAAGCCGTTTTCTCACGCCAGATCCTAACGTTTTTAGGACAAATAACTACCCGTTCCTCACCCAAACGCGCGATATCCCCATCTATAGACTCCGCAAAAATATACAACTCATTAACAGCACTCTTAACAGCCTCAATACTCTTACTAGCCAAAGGAGTAATACGCAAAATCAAAATATTACCATCCTCCACCTCAGCCTTAATGCCCTCCAAATCCAAAGTATCCCTAAGAGGCATAGCCTTAAGATACAACTTACTCTCCA
>JAITBW010000007.1 GCA_031283385.1 Nitrososphaerota archaeon | reverse complement strand
TGTGGGTGTGACTAGGCTTGATGGGGTTGGTGGTTTGGTTTATAGTGCTTGGGGTGGTGATGGTGATGATGATTGTTGGTAGGGTCTAATTAATTTGCGCCGAAGGCGCTTTGTTCTTCGTTGAGAAGTACCATCAGGGATAACAATTACATCGCCTACTGTCACTTCAGCTGGCTCTATGCCTTTAATTTCTATTATGCCTGTGCCCTGTGTGATTATGTAAATTTCTTCTATACCTATAAGATGGTGTGCAACAGTAGTGATGCCGGGTTTTACAGTTGCTATGGCTATTGAGACTTTTCCATCGTTGGATCCATAGTTTTCTGCTATGAAGCATCGTTCAGGGGTATACGTCATGTTTAGACTGTTGGCTTTAATAATTTTAGGATTCATGTGTTGTCACAGTATTTTTAGCGTGTAAGTATGTTATTTTGTTTTACTGTGCGATTGTTGGTGTTGATGTTTCTGTTTCGTTTAGTACATTTAGGGTGCCGTTTTTGCCTAGTCTTATTTGTTTTTCTCCTCTAAAAAGGCAGACTTGGGCGTTTTGTATTTCAATGGTTTCCCCTAATGTTATAGTGTTTATTTGTCCTTCCCAGAGACAAAGTTTGATTGTGCCTGTTTCATCGCCTATTAGTGCGTTTACAACCATGGCTGTGTTGCCAAATTGTGTGTGTACTTGTGCTGGTTTGGGTATTTCTTGAACTTTAGCTCTGAGGTTTATGTGTCTCATGCCAGAGCGTAGCTCTGAGACTGTGTTGAAAACTGTGTCATTGTTTTGTTTAGCAATTTTTTTGCGTATTTTGTCTGTGCTCATGTAATTTTCAAAGGATGAGTCATTACTTCGGGCGAGAAAGTCTTCGTCAACTCTGAATTGAGCAACAACGCTGTCTTCTTTTTTGATTAAAAAAATCATTTCTTCTTTTGCTTTTCCACGATAATCCACAGAGAGTTCCCCACAAGTGGATTTGCCGTTCTTTCTGGCATCTATTAATGCTTGAACAACTTCCGCTGGATAGACATTATATCTGACTGATACAAGCGCAAGATGTTCGCCTAACGTGGATTTTTTTTGCCTCAAATGTAACATTCCCATTTTTACTTTTTTAGAAACAGAGAAAAAACGTTTAACGTCCTTTTCTCAGGAATCCAAACGATTACACTAATACACTCTGTCTTCCTATATTAGTATGACTGTTAAAAGTCCAGATTTTTGTTTTAAACCCGTATAAAACACGTTTTCAGACTTAAAGTAACAAAATTCCAAAATAAAACCCACAAAATTAATATTTAAAATAAAAACCAAAAAAATCTGTAAACGTGTAAAATATTAGATTTTATTCATATTTTTGTTTATATGCTTATTTTTAATTCTCAATTAAATAATTATTTTTACTTAACTGTATGATTGTTTTTAAATACTTTTTACAGTTATGCTGATGCGTAACTGACCATTAATGACAAAAATATCTGACACCTGATTGTGCATATTTTTACGGTAAGTAATTAACAATCTTATAAATCGTTGATGTAACTTTTAACTAAATACGGTTTAATAGGGTATCAGTTTATAAGCGACGTTGCCACATCCTTTAGTTTGTGTGAGATGTAATTCTTACACACAACTATAGTAGGAGTTGAAATAGCTAAATGTCATATGGTAACAGAGAGATGCACAAGGCAACCTGCGCAGACTGTGGTAATGAATGTGATGTTCCATTCAAACCAGACGGTAGCAGGCCAGTTTACTGCCGCGAGTGTTATGCAAAAAGAAGACCACCACGAAGATACTAAGCGTAAGCTTTTGCATCTTTAACATCTTCTATCTTATTCTTTTTTAATTTTTACAACTAGACTGTTTTGTCAAACAATTTTTGTTCTATCTTCATTCTTAGCACGTTTTAAAAATACGACACTTACCACTGCCGCTACTATCACCGCCACACTTATAACAGCAACAATAACAGCTGTTGTTGGGAACGCTTTGGAATTATTTCCTTCGCTTGTGCCTGTAGCTGTGGGCGTTGACGTTGTTATGGGTAATTGCGGTAGTTCTATTGATGAGCCAACTTCTGGTTCAAGAGCTATTTGTATTTTACTAATATCATATAGACCTGTAAGAGGATAGTTATCTGTAAAGTTTTCATACACCATGTATACTGTTTTACCTATGCCATATCCATTTGTATCTTGACCTGTATAATCTGACCAATAGTTCCCCTCTTTACCATTATCCCACTTGTTATACTCCGCATAGTAAGAAAAATTTGTAAAAGTCATCCAATAGGTCTCATGAATCTCATACACTTTTGAATTATCTATAAAATTGTTCCAAACAAAATTGTTAAAATCCGAACTAACAAGACAAACCGCAGATTCACTTGCCCCTGATAAATTATTACCTAAAACATCATTATACAATGCATTACTCAAATAAACACTACACTTACCATGAGAAACATTATTTTTAAAGAAAACATTATGCTCACCACTTAAGTTAAGACCAAATTCTTCGCAGACAATATCATTCTCATAAACATAATTTTTGTAACCCCCCAATGTCATACCCGCACAATTATCAAGCTTTGAAATAGACGTAGACTTAATGCTGTTTTTCTCTATCTTGTTATAATTTGAACCAGTAACAATAATCCCACAACTATTTACCCCCACTACAACATTTTGCATAACAGTATTACTATGCGAATTCGACAACAACACCGCAGCAGACTGCCATGTTCCCCCAGTCTTCGAAAACTCGTTATCAACTAACAAATTATTGTCAGAATTTACCAACGAGATATGACTTTCACATTTAGTAATAACCGAATCAGTCACTCCATAGAGCTGAATAGGCTTATTCAAACCTATATCCACAACATTTTGAACAACCATACCTCTACAGTTCACAAGAATCACCTGAGCCGCACCATCAACAACCTGATTTGACTGCCCCTCAAGAACAACTAACGGCTTACCATTAATACTATTATTGAGAGTGTTCACGTTTAGGGAGACGACAGGATTTTTTCATGTTTTTTACCGATTTAGCGGCTCGCTCAAAGAACATGCCCCGTACTTTATCGTGATTTTCAACATTTTGCGACCTTG
>JAITBW010000176.1 GCA_031283385.1 Nitrososphaerota archaeon | reverse complement strand
CTCGTTTTAGTTCCTCGTTCAAGGAATATATTGCCATATTTTATCATGATTTTCAACATTTCACAACCTTGTGAAACCATTACACCAACAAATCTCTCTATACGTGAAAACTCTCTTTTATTTTTAATCATGATGTTCGAACTGGCTGTTGTATAGTTCTGCGTAGAATCCGCCTTTTGCGAGAAGCTCAGTGTGGTTTCCGTTTTCTATGATGTCTCCGTCTTTCATTACAAGAATCAGATCAGCGTTACGTATTGTGGAGAGTCTGTGTGCGATAACAAATGATGTTCTACCATGTGTCAGTTTATCCATTGCTGCCTGCACAATTCTTTCAGTGCGAGTATCAACTGAACTTGTAGCTTCATCTAATATTAGCAGCGACGCGTTTTGAATCATAGCGCGAGCGATTGTGAGGAGTTGTTTTTGTCCAGCTGATAAATTTGCTTTGTCATTTAGTACAGTGTTGTAGCTGTTGGGTAAAGTTTTTATAAATTGATGAATGCCGACTGCTTTGCAAACGGTGATGACTTGTTCATCAGTAACGCCCTGTTTGCTGTAGATAATGTTTTCTTTTATAGTTCCTTCAAAGAGCCAAGTGTCTTGTAATACCATACAGAATTGTTCATGCACATTTTCTCTTGAGACCTGATTAGTAGGTATACCGTCTATACAAATTTGGCCGCTGTCAACTTCATAGAAACGCATCAATAAATTGACTATTGTTGTTTTTCCCGCGCCAGTAGGTCCAACGATAGCAATTTTTTTGCCAGCGGGAATATTTGCGGAAAAATCGTTGATTATTGTCTGTCCTTTTTCATAACCAAAATGGACATTTTTGAACTCAACTGTGCCTGTGATATTTTCTAGTTTTTTGAGTTTTTGACTTTCATCTGTTAATTCTTCTTCAGCTAAAAATTCGAAAACACGCTCACTTGCAGCTGCGGTTCTTTGTAGTTGTTGCATTGACTGAGCTACTTGTGTTAGTGGTTGTGTAAATAATCGGACGTATATCATAAACGCTACAATAACACCAAATGTAATTGTGCCATTCATAACCAATGCTGCGCCGACTACACATACAGCTACGTATCCAAAGTTTCCAATGAAATTCATCAGAGGCATCATTAATCCGGACATGAATTGGGATTTCCATCCGCTCTCGTAGAGTGAATTATTTATCTGTTCAAAGGTTTTTTTGGCGTTTTTACCGCCATTGTAAACTTTGACAACATTATGACCTGAATAAATTTCTTCAATATGACCATTAACACTTCCAAGACCTTGTTGTTGCGCGACAAAATGTTTCTGAGATTTAGACATTATAAGCATCATAAGTATAAGTCCCACAGCAGAAGCACCTATGGCAGTTAATGCCATAATCCAGTTTGTTATAAACATCATTATCATAGAACCAATAAACAGAGCGATAGCTCGCACTAAATTGTCAAGACTCTGATTAAGTGTCTGCCCTATGGTGTCAACATCATTAGTTACACGACTAATAACATCGCCATAGCTTGCTTTATCAAAGTAGTTGAAAGGTAATTTGTTAATTTTTTGTGAAATATCTGTTCGCATATTTTGGGATATTTTCGCAGTTACAGTTGCCATGATATAGTTTTCTATAAGACTAAAAACAGCCGAACAGGCATATAAGAAAACAAGCAATATACCGAGATTGTATATAACAGTCATATCAATTACGCCAAGCACTGGAACGCCATTTATCACAGCAGGAAGACCTTTTATAATCTCATCAGTCATAATCTTTAGTTTATCAGGACCAATAATTACAAATACAGCACTTAAAGCCGCAAGAACAAGTGCAATTATAATAGTGGGCAAGTAGTTTTTGCAGTAACTTAAAAGTTTACCCCATGTTTTTTTAAAATCTTTAGCTTTTTCAGTGGATCCCATATTAGAGCGACCGCCAAAACCGCCTGCAAACCCACTATTTTGTCCTCTATTACGAGCACTTTTACTCATCGTTTAGTTCCTCCTCGCTTAATTGAGACATCGCAATTTCTTTATACACCGCACAGTCGCGAAGCAATTCTTTATGAGTCCCCTTTCCAACAATTTTACCTTCGTCAAGAACTATTATTTGATCAGCATCCATAATGGTACCAATTCTCTGTGCGACAATTATGTTAGTTACTCCAGCAGTTTCTTGCTTCAATTTACGTCGCAATATGCGATCCGTTTTGTAATCCAACGCGGAAAAGGAGTCATCAAAAATGTAAATTTCGGGTTTTCTGCAGACAGCACGTGCAATGGCAATTCGCTGTTTTTGACCACCAGACACATTTGTACCACCTTGTGAAATAGACGCTTCATAACCATTTTCCATTTTTTCAACGAAATCGGCACCTTGCGCAATCTGAACAGCTTGTTTAACCTCATCTACAGTAAAATTGTCACCGCCATTATCTCCGTAAGCAACATTAGATGCTACAGTTCCAGTAAATAACACGGCTTTCTGAGGAACATAACCAATTTTGTTATAAAGAGCCTCCAGTTTGTAATTTTTTACGTTTATGCCGTCTACGAATACTTCACCCTCTGTTACATCGAAGAATCGCGGAATAAGATTAACTAATGTTGATTTACCACTTCCAGTAGAACCGATAAACGCAACGGTTTCACCCTGTTTTGCGGTAAAACTCACATTTTCAAGAACATACCCGGCAGCATCAGGATATTTGAAACTAACATTGTTAAAAGTAATCTCACCTTTAACGTCAGGTTTTCCGTCAGTCTCTTTTCCGTCAACTATACTAGGTTCAGTATCGAGCACTTCATTGATACGTTGTGCAGAAACGCTAGCACGTGGCAACATTATAAATATTATCACCATTAGCATAAAGGCCATTATCACTTGCATAGCATAATTTGAAAAAATAACCATATCAGCGAACACAGTGGATTTATCCATCATTTGGGCGGCATCAATCAAATAAGCGCCTATCCAGTATATCGCAAGAGAAAGCCCATTTAACATTGCCATAAGCACAGGCAGTAACATTGCCATAGCCCGGTTTGTAAACATTTGAGTATCCGTAAGTGCCTTGTTTGTCGCTTCAAACTTTGTTTCCTGATAATCCTCAGCATTATAAGCACGGACAACACGCAAACCGGTAAGATTTTCTCGTGTAACACGAGTTACATCATCGGTAAGTATCTGCATTTTCTTAAACTTTGGAATAACAAACGCCATAAGAATGGCAACTAGAACTAACACAACTAGAACAGCTACACCAGTAGCTATAGACCATTCAAAACCTTTTCCAGCAATTTTAATTACCGCCCACACAGCCATAATTGGGGCTTTAACGACTATTTGTAAAGCAATCACTATTAACATTTGAACTTGTGTAATATCATTTGTAGATCGCGTGATCAAACTTGAGGTTGAAAAACGGTTAATTTCTTCCATAGAAAAAGATTCAACCTTATTAAATAACAAACTACGAATACGTTGCGAAAACGATGCCCCAATACGCGACGCAAAATAACCAACAACTATTGCAGCCACAAGGCTTCCTAAAGCACAGAGAATCATGTAGCCACCGGTAAGCCAAATGTCACTCATAGCACCAGAAGTCGTAACTATCTCAGTAATTTCGAACATATACTCAGGTAGCTTAAGGTCAAGCCAGACCTGAGTTACTATAAATATTAGGCTAATGCCTATTAAGAACCATTCAGTTGCCTTAAGATACCTTAAAATTTTAAGCATCAATAATCACATACGTAAATAATACTATTATTTAGTAACCGTGTTAGATACATGATATATAAACATATTTACACCTTATCACCATCAACCACATTACTAGGCACCACATCAAGAAGCATCTCAACCAACCTCCCAGTAATACGAACATACTCCTTCGCATCATGCTCCCCTAACAAAGCAAACCTCCTCACCAACACATCCACAACATTACGATAATTCTTCTCAGCCAAAAGCTTACCCTCAGAAGTAATACTAACCAAAATCTTCCTGCGATCACGCACATCAATCTGCCGAGTAATTAACCCCTTTTTCTCCAAACTATTCAACACCATAGCAATCCTCGCAGTACTAACACACATAGCATTACCAATCTCACCAGGAAACACACAACCATTATGAGCAACATATTGAAGCACAAAACCCTCACCCTGCACAGCCTCATCAATATGCTTACTCAACATATCCTTCATAAGTAACTGCATTTTACCTAAAAACTCAACAGCCAATGCGTCATAATCTATCAAGTAACATCACCCCAATAATACCTAACACCATTATATAAATCATCATACAACCCCATCAAAAGCTTAAAACGCAACAAACACCACATCAACAAAAACCTACCCACAACAAACAATTAAAAAACCCTCAACTCTTAAACACACATACACCCCCATACATACATCATCATAAACGCTTCTTAACAATTAATACCAAACTCTTTAGCCCACTTCGTAAGTTGAAAATAATTCAACACATACATTTGCCCATCCTTAACAAAATGTGTCCCACACTACCTAAACTCAAAAGACACATTATTGCGTCTACACTGCTCACGAATATCTAACACCCAATCAAAATTAAGAAAACGAGCATTTTTACCACTCTCACCGCCAACGACAACTAGCTCTACACCATCCAAATATTTCTCAACATCTATCTTCTCAAGAAGTGGTTGACATATAATGTTTTTATGTGCTATAGGAAGCTCCGCCAATAGTCTCAACCGAAAATCTGCAGTACTCTGAGTTTCTACCGAAACACCGACAGTTACATTATCAGG
>JAITBW010000169.1 GCA_031283385.1 Nitrososphaerota archaeon | reverse complement strand
AATAACGCCTGAACAATACGAGGAAACCCTGCAGGCAATATATACTGCAAGCTTAACATCACAAATTCCAATTAAAGTAACATGTGCCCCTCAATATAGTCGAATTATAGCTCAGCACCAACAACAGACTGATAGTGCAGCTCAAAACCCGAATCGTGGAGGTGGGAGAGGTTGTATGGCAGGCAACGGTTTTTGTTTTATAAGTCACATAGGCGAAGTTTACGGGTGCGGCTTTTTACCACTTAAAGTTGGTGATATACGTCAACAGAGTTTTAGTGAAATCTATAAAAACTCTTCACTATTCAACCAACTACGTAACCCCAATCTGCTAAAAGGTAAATGTGGCATATGTAAATACAAGCCACTCTGCAGAGGATGCCGCGCAAGAGCATACTCTACCTGCAAAGACTACCTACAAGAAGAACCGTACTGCAACTATACTAACAATGTACTTTGACAACCACGTGTGTCATAATTTGTCAAACTGGTTGCTATTTCATTTGGTACAACATTAAAAAAGTGTATATATGAAGTGAAGGGTACAGTTTATGTATTTTACACATAGACTGTGGCTCTTAATTTTTTAGTGTTTATGCACGTTTTATTCTATGATTTTTGCGTCTTTGACTTCATATGCTATGTCGTTTGCGGATCGCATGTTTTGTGTGTCTATTTCTTGTATCATCTTGTTTACCATGCGACCGACTATGAATACTAGCACATTTAGTCCTCTTGATGCGGCGATGACTGCTGAGTGGCTGATGCCGAATTCTATGTCGGGTTTTAGTTCTAGCTTGTTAATTATGGCTCTGCCGACGGCTCCCATGACTCCTATGCGGTCGGGTTTGAATTCTTCTATTAGTTGTTTGATTTTTGGTATGTCTGCTGTTCTTGATCCGCCTTTGCGTATGCTGGGTAGTTTTATGATTAGTATTTTGCCTTGTTTTAGTTTTATTTTGCCTTTTAGGTCTTTTAGTCCTATGTCTTCGCCTGAGTTAGCATCGTTTGTTGCTATTCCTGTTGATTCAACATTTGTGTCGTTTACGGGTACTGTGTAGAATATGCCGCCTTTTGTTATGAGTCCTACTTGTTCTCCGGTTTTTACGGGAAGTGTTGCTATGGCTATCCATGCGTGGTCAATTTTCAGTTCATTTTTTATAGATTTAACGTATGAATCAAGTTTTTTTAGTTCCTCACGAAGAGTTGCTTTGCCTTTTGGAGTTAAACGGTAATCTGCCCTTTCGGATCCTGCTTCTAGGAGACCTTCTTTGTTTAATTTTTTAAAATATTTAGATATGGCTTGAATTGTTATTCCTATGGTGTCGCTTATGTCTTTTTGTTTGACATGTGGTTGATGTCTCATAACTTCAAGTAGTATTTGGAATTTTGTAAATTCCCCTTTATCTCGTAATAAAATGTCCTGTGTTTGCCTCTTCATGAATAATTCAACCTCTAGTTAACTTATGTTAAACAAATCTTTATATGCTTATTGGTTGCACTACTCAAAGAAGGAGAAATAATAGAATATGCACATAATGGAAGGTTTCTTACCATCGCCATGGTGGCAAATTTGGTGGATAATATCCTTACCAATAATGATCTATGGTATTTACAAAGTTACTAAATTAACAAAAAAAATGCCTGAAATAAAGCCTCTTTTAGCGTTAGTCGGAGCTTTCGTTTTCGTAATCTCTGCACTCAAACTACCCTCATTAGTAGCCGGAAGCAGCTCACATCCAACAGGCACTGGCTTTGCTGCTGTTCTCTTTGGACCAGCAATAACAGGTGCTATCTCAGTAATAGTTCTAGTATTTCAAGCCTTATTACTAGCTCATGGTGGCATAACAACTCTTGGAGCAAACCTTTTCTCCATGGGTATCGCCGGACCTGCAATAGGCTTCTTCATATGGTGGGCATTCAAAAAAGCACGAATTAACCCTGCAATAGGCGTTTTTGCTGCAACAGCTATGGCTGACTTAATGACCTACATTATCACAGCTTTCCAACTTGGCCTTGCATTTCCTGACAATGGCAGCGTCTTTACTGCATTCGCAAAATTCTTCGGTATATATGCCACAACACAAATTCCATTAGCCATAGCCGAAGGGTTACTAGCTGTTTTACTATTCAGCTTCTTAACAAAATACAAAGGTAGCATCCTGCAAAAATTAGGAATACTAAAAATTCCTACTTCAAACAAAACCGACGAGGTGAACCCATAAATGGAATACAAATACTACTTAGCACTGGCCATAATAACACCACTTGCACTATTTACCTACATAATAGCATTAGGCTATACACCTCTAGCTGAAGAGTTTATTTCGCTTCCAGATGAAACTGAAATATTGCTCTTCTCTATTCAAGCAGGAATAATGGCTGCAACCCTTGGGCACTTCATTGGAACAAGAAAAGGCTTAAAAAAAGTCCGCGCTACAGGCAAAGCAATTATTAGCCAAAAACAACAAGTCAAAATGAAGTATCTGTATATAGCTATAATTGGCATTGTCATAATTATCTTCATAATGCCATACATGATTCACCCCGGTGCTGATTTCAGCGGAACAGACGGTCAAGGACCTGACGAAATTATGTCAGATGGCTACACACCATGGATAGATCCAATAGGCTATGAACCTGGTGAATTAGGTGAACGAGTAATCTTCTCAGCACAAGTAGCTATAGGCGCTGCAATATTAGGATGCTTTGTTGGGTACATACGAGCAGCCCCTGAAGACAAAATAAAACCTCTACAGTAATAGTGGAGCATTGTCTTACTCTCTTTTTTTAGTTACTACTGAATTTTAGGTTAACATATAGATGTGACCAAAAAGGAAAGACATATGTTTGACCGAATAGTCAAATCAAAAATAAAGCACTAAATGTAGTGCTAAAGATGGGAGAAAAACCTGTTGAGTCATCCTGACCTCTATGCTGAAGTAGACAAATCTGCATATACTAACGCGTTAGCGAAAAGCAGTCCAGTAACTAAAACTTTTTTTGCCCTTTCTGCACTTTTAATAAGTGTTTCAGCATCATACTTTGATATGCCTGGTGTGATATCTTTTATTGTGCCTGTTGTAGTGTTTACAATCTGCACAAGTTTAACCTTAGGTCTTGCTAAAGTTAAAGCCCATCTTTACCTTGATTTATTTACTTATCCAATTCTTATGCTTATTCTTAGCTGTATTTTCATAGCTTTATTTTTTGGATCGGGAACACCTGTGATAGAAATTCCGCTACACTGGGCTACATGGACGATATTTAAAAGTGGAATTTCTATGAGTGTGAATACTTTTTTCAGAGTTGCAGGTGCGCTTTCTTGTCTTTTCTTCTTAGTGCTTACAACTTCAATAACAGATCTCTGTGTGCTCCTTCGCCGTATTCGTATTCCACAGGCTATGGTTGAAATGTCCATGTTAATCTATCGTTACATCTTTTTATTTTTAGAAATTTCTGCAAAAATGTCTCTTGCCCAAAAATTAAGACTTAAACGTTCAGGTTGGCTAAGCAGCATACGCTCTTTAGCTATGCTTACCGGTAGTCTTTTCATACGAACACTAGATCAGGGGGAGCGAACACTTGTTGCTATGAATGCACGAGGATATGATGGAGAGATGCATATTCTTGATGACTTTCCTTCTGCAAGAAAAACGGCACTCGTGGGCATAGTGCTTTTTGATGTTTTACTTATAGCTCTAGTACTTTTAACAAAAACCAGTGGAGTTGTGTTATAATTGATGTTTAAATTGGAAAACTTGTCTCATCGTTACTCAGATGGAACATTGGCTATAGATAATGTTTCTTTAAACTTTGCACGGGGTGAACGAGTGGCTTTCTTAGGTACTAATGGTTCTGGGAAGACCACTTTGCTTAATCATTTAAACGGCATTCTAAAACCTACTTCTGGCAATATCTACTTTGAAGATAAACCCTTAGCCTACGATGCTAAATCGCTATTGACTCTGCGAAAAAGAGTTGGTTTTGTTTTTCAAGATCCAAATGATCAGCTTTTTGCCTCTTCAGTAAAACAAGATGTAGCCTTTGGACCTTTAAATCTCGGCTATACGGCTGATCGTGTCAAGGAGCTTGTAAATGAGGCTCTTGTAACTGTTGGAATGAGTGAGTACGTAGATAAACCGCCTCACTTTCTTAGTGGGGGTCAGAAAAAACGTGTTGCCCTTGCAGGTGTGCTTGCTATGCAACCTGAAGTTATTATAATGGATGAGCCTACTTCAAGTCTTGACCCAATAGCTATCAGTGACATTTTGCATCTATTGCTTCAGCTTAACAAAGAAAAAGGAATTACCTTGCTATTAGCTACACATGATGTAGACATGGTTCCATTATTTGCCGAGAAACTATACATATTAAATAAAGGCAAAGTAGTCTCTGAAGGTACTCCAAAAACAATCTTTTCAAACGCTGAGTTAATTCGAAAAGTAAACTTGCGCTCACCTCGTATAGCTCACCTATTTGAAGTGTTAAAGAAAGAAAACGGGCTTCCAATTGCTGACGAGTACCCATTAACCATTAGTGAGGCAAGAAAAGAAATTCTAAGACTTCTAAAAACCACAGAAAAATAGTAAAAAAAAGACAGTGTAGGTTAGTAAACCGTTTAACCCTGGTCTATTTTATCCTTAATAGTCTAAGCGAGTTTAGCATAACTATTAACGCGTTACTTTCATGGATTATGGAAGCGGCTAAGGGTGATATTAGACCTTGACTGGATAATGCTATGCCTATAATGTTTACTGCTATAGCAAATGCAATGTTTTGCTTAATTATAGATATCGTTGTTTTACCAATTTTTAACAGTTGAGACAATTTTGATAAATCATCAGATAATAGCACAACATCTGCTGTTTCAATAGCTATCTCTGTTCCTGAGAAACCCATGGCTATTCCTACATCTGCCTTAGCAAGTGCTGGAGCATCATTTATTCCATCACCCACCATGGCAACACTTAATCCTTGATTTTTAAACCCTTCAATTTTATCTACTTTATCCGCAGGCATTAACTCAGACATACATTTATCAACACCACAAGCCGCCGCAACGGCGTCTGCAACATTTCTGTTGTCACCCGTTAACATTACTACCTGTTTTACACCATTTACTTTCGTTTGTGCTAAAACGTTTTTCACGTTTTCTCTTGGCTTATCTGATAAACTTATCGCGCCAAGCAACACTTGCTGCTTTGCAACAAAAACGACAGCATGCATGCCCTGCTTGACTATGTACTCTTGAGCTTCAGGCGTTACCTGTACATTATATTTCTCCATTAAACGTGCATTACCAACAATTACATTTGAACCATCTTTACTGTTTACACAGACCCCTAAACCTATATGATGCTCAAAATCCTCGGGATGCGCAACAGTTAAACCCATTTTTTCCGCTTCATTAATTATAGCTTTTGCAAATGGATGCTCTGAACATTTTTCAGCTTCAGCAGCAAACCGCAAAATATCTATAGAACTGTACTGCTGATGATTGAAACTCTGTATATCCACAATTTCTAGCTGACCCATTGTCAAAGTACCCGTCTTATCCATAAATAAAACATCAATTTTTGACAACTTTTCCAAAGTCTCCCCATTTCGCACAAGAATCCCTTTCCTCGCAGCATTCCCAATACTTGTAACAATAGCTGCCGGAGTCGAAAGAATTAACGCACACGGACAAGCTATAATAAAAACAGCCGCCATACGCAAAACATCCCGCGTTAACACAAAAACTACTACACCCAACACGAGAATAATTGGCGTAAAATACTTTGCATACTTATCAGCCGCCCGCTCTATAGGCGCCTTTTTCTCCTCTGCCTCCTTTACCAACGCTACTATTTTACCATACGTACTATTTTCGCCAACAGCCGTTACAGATACATAAATAGCACCTTGTTGAACAATAGTTCCACTAAAAACACTTGCGCCTTCCAATTTCTCTACAGGCACAGCCTCACCCGTTACCGAAGCCTGATTAATGCACGCTTGACCTTTTTGAATAATACCATCTACAGGAATCTTTGCTCCAGGTCTAACTATTACAGTCTCTCCTATGCTAATCTCCTGAGGCTTAACTTGAATTTCCTGCCCATCTCTAACCACCGTAGCTACTTGAGGCTGTTCTTCAATTAACTTCTGTATAGCCTTTGTACTTCTACGTTGAGCATAATCTTCCAACATTTCGCCGCCTACTAACATAAAGGCAACAATTGTCGCCGGAAAATACTCCCGACTTATTATAGCTGCCACTATAGCTATAGTAGCTAACATGTCCATACTAAAGACACGCTCACGAAGACTACAAACCGCCTCATAACCTATAGTTAATAACGCTAAAACAGCAGACGAAACCTGAAGAAAAAGCGTTACACTATATGGTAACAGCTCAAATGTAGCCGATAGCCAACCAGCTATGCCTAAAGATATAAACACAAAAAGTATTACACGCTTAAAATCCAAAACAACCATCCTCCGCTAATTTCAAATAAGCTTTGCTAATGCCTCTTTTAACTCCTCTATATACCGCTCAGTATCCCCAGAGACAGCTGCATCCTTTAGACATGTCTCAACATGATCCTCCAAAACCAACTTTGATACCTTATTTAACGCCGCACGAACAGCTGCCAACTGTAAAAGAATATCCGGACATGACTTCCCAGCCTCAACCATATTCTTAACGCCATGAACATGTCCCTCTATTCTAGCTAACCTATCTGATGCTTCTTTTCTTCTTTTATGAACATGCATACATATCCCCTGTAGGGGGAAGGGATACAAACATATAACCCTTACCCCAAACAACCAAAAAACAACATACCCAACTATTCACTTACCCACAAAAATCTAAAAAACAAAACACAAAAACCCGTAACACAATAAAAAAACAACAGCAACTTATCAATAGACTTCTTGCGGAACTGAAATAAGTATAAACTTTGTTCTGTTTGTGGTGTAGAAGGAACTTTGCAAGTAAGAGGAAATAGTAAACGTGTACAGCATTATGTAGGACGTAAAGAGGGTAAAAGGGTTTATAGTTATCATGGAATAAAACTTGTCAGTCCAACAAATGGAAGTACAAAAACTCAGTTTAAGCTTAAATAGTGATATGTGGTGGACCGAGCCGGATTTGCACCGGCGACCTTTCGATTATCAGTCGAACGCTCCAGCCGTGCTGAGCTACCGGTCCGCCGCTTTTGGATGTGACTTAACTAAATAATGTTGTGGGTTTATAAAAATAACGGAATTTTTCACACAGTAACACATGTCAACTGATAAATACTTCTCTTTTCTCGCTTTACTTGGTTGTTTTAACGTATCTTTTTACAACTTGTTCATAATATTGTGCAACCGTTTCACTATAATACTCATTGTTGTTAGATTGTTTTGTACTGAAGTTTGTTGGGTGTTGGCTATACCAGAGTAGTTTATAGCCACTTGCTGATACACAATTTTTTCAAAATTTTGCTCGATAATATTAAGTTTTCTAAAAAGTTACGAGAATTTTTGCAAACTTTTTATTTTGAGTAATCATATTAAAAACAAAATGCAGTAAACCCTTAATCGTATAAGTTTTAATTAAATCAGCTTATTTCTGAAGACTCTTTGATTAAAGGTGTACCGTGTAGTTTTTTTTTGAATTGCAATGTATCTCTTATTGATAAATATGCTTAAATTCTTCTTATCGATATAAATAAACTATTATGCTTCCAGATTTTCCACAATTAAAAGAGCGAATTAAAGAAAAAACTGAAGAAAATATACGAGTAAAGGTACAACAGTATCCGGCGTTGTCTCAGCTTTGCAAGAAAAAAATAACAATTCATGAAGGGGACTCTTTCTTTGTTACAACGTCCGATGGGCATTCTTCAAGAAGTGGATATGAAGAACTCGTCTCAGAGGTTAGCATTGATGAAAAAACGGCAATTGAGAAAGGTCCTGCTGCGTTTTATGAAAGCGCGTCCAATATTGCAAAAGACATTGCTGATAAGAGAATAAAACAGACACTCAGCGTAATGGAGAAAGGTATACGAGACTCTGGAAACGTAGTTAGTGCGAAGGGAACAGGAATTACCCCCAGTTTGATACTTGATTGCATAGAAAAAATGGAGATAGATTTTGATGCACGAGGAAATCCTATTATGCCTACGATTTTTATGTCCCCTAAAAATTTCGAGATACTCCATGGCAAGGAAAAAGAATGGGAATCTCAAACCTTTATTATAAGTACTATACGCGAAGCAATTATTGAAAATAAACGGGCGGATTGGGTTGATAGAGAGAGTCGTAGAAAATTGGTTGATTAATACCAATGAAATCGGTTATCAGATACCTTTTGCCCAATACCTACTATCTGAAAATTACACGATCCTTCATCTATCTTCCCATGGCCAAATGGAACAGGGAAAGGATATAATTTCTCTTGATAATAAAAATATTCCTTGTGCTCATCAATTAAAAGGTGGGAACATAGATCTGAGTGAATGGCGTGCAATAAAAGGTGAGATTGATGCGCTAGTTGAGATACCAATCCATTATCCTGGTATAGACAAAAGTATTATGCATCGTGCAGTATTGGTTACAAATGGAACGATTACGGATCCCGTCAGAAGAGAAATCGATGATCTGAATGTAACCTACAAAAACAGAAATTTTCCACAATTGGAGTTAATCACACAGAGAGATTTGCTAAAGAGGTTCTTGAAATTTCATCACACTTTTTTGCCTAGAGAACCAACGGATTTTAAGTTGTTCTTAGATTTAGTTTTTTCAAATGAGCGTGCTCTAATTGATAAAAAATTGTATACAACATTTATTGAAAGTATATTATTTTCTGAAAAAGAAACGCCAATACAGTTGAGCCGTAAAATAGCAAGTGGATTACTGTTAAACCAGTATATCTTAGCTAAGTATGAAAAATCCCAAAATCATGTGGCTCTTGTTGAAGCATGCACTCTCTTTGGTAGTTATATGCTTGCATTAGTTGAAAAACATTCTCTGAATGAAAAATATTGGAAATCATCATTTGATTTAGTTTTACGCTTGATTACTGAAGGGTTAGAGTCTGTGAAGTCCGAATTTCTACAAAGAAAGAACTATTTAGAGAACTCGTGGGATGGTGGTTTACTCTATAGGGCTAGACTTACAATGGTTATAGGTTGGTTATCTGCTCTTGAACTCTACTACAAACAGAACGACAATACACATGTTTTAGATGAGCGGATTATTCAGCAGATAAAAACTTATAGAGATAGTCTGTGGTATTGGGGTGAGTCAGCCACTGGGTATTTCCTGATGATGAGTCGTCTCTTGGATAAATCAGGAGATTCTCAACTTTCTAAACATATCCTAATTGAATTAATAGCAAAAATATGTGTCGAAAATCAATCTGATGATGGTCAGGGATTTCCAAATCCTTACTATACCGTTGAACAAATCATGGGTGTTGCTTATGGTTTAAAGGAACAGGCCCTTGTCTCCGAATCTTTTTCGTTACAGTCATATCACCTCGAAGCTATAGTTGATATGCTAGTTCGCAGAAATAACCGAAAGGAACTTGAAGAGCTTTGGAAGATTATTTCTAAAATATTGCTATTATCTGAATTTAAACCAAGTTCCAAATGGATTTTTCTATTTTGGAGGACAAAAAAAGGTGAGCAAGTTCAACGTTCCTACAAGAATCCTCAAAGTTGGAAAGAATTGTGTGATCAAGTTTTGGATTATTCTTTGCCAGATTTACCTAACACTCTTAAGAAAAGTTCGTTTTCCTATTTTTTCCTTCTAGTGTATCCACATAGAATCACAAGGCAATCTGTGAAATTGATTGATAGACAGGAGTAGTGCAAAAAATAATGCCCACACATGACAGCTACTTGCTATTTATTTGTGAATAGCACTTTTACATTTGGTTTTAGAGGGTATCTGGGACAAACTTAGTATTACTTGTAGGTTCAACACGAGTTTGAAAAGCCTTCTCGTTTTCTTGTAGTTAACGAATTTATATAATTGGAGCTGCCCTTCTTCTGAAGGGCAGCGACTGTTAAAATTGCTATCAGAAACATCTTGTTGCTTACACAGAATTGGGAGCAGTTTAAAGTGTTGAAT